>JAFGMN010000208.1 GCA_016927515.1 candidate division CSSED10-310 bacterium
GCCACCCGCCGCTCAACAGCGAAGACGCCGATCCCACCCGTCTGATTGACCAGCGACCGGCGGAAACCGCTGAAAGGCGTTCCTTCGATAGGTGCCGGACACTGATGCGCCGCTTGAAAATCAGCGATCCGTTCCACACGAACCGCCGCACCAGATTCGATGCCGGCATACCGGCCGATCACAAGCCGGGGAAGCACACTTTCCGGTACATGGAACACCCGATACCCTTCGGCCTCTTTCTCCATGCAGAATGGAACCTCATTCAGCGGGAGGGCCGTGTGTTCAGGCGTGATGAGGTAGTCGATCCAGTCGAACAGCCGTGCTCCAGCATGTGCTTTCAACCGCAATCCCAGTTTACGTATAAATGGATTCTTTTCCTGAACATCTGTCAGAATCCGCCCCAGATACTCTTCTGCCGACGGATACCGCTGCCATTCCATGTCTCTCCGTTCCATCTATCGATCCTCCCATGTCACCGGAAAACCCGGTTCATATTATACCGAAATCCGGCCATCGATTCTTCTCACCGCGGTATCACACGCCGACTGAACCCCGCTTTTCCATCAGGATCCGCACCATGCGCGCCGCTGCCGTTCCATCTCCGAATAATCCCACGGCGTTCTCCACAGCCGGAATCGGATCCGCCGAAATCCGCTGCTGAGTCGCTAAAATACCCGCACGTGTCCGCCCGGCCATCACCGCGGCTCCACACGTAAACAGTTCCCGATACTCAGTGGTGTCATCCAGTACGATACAGGGTTTGTGCGCATACACCGCTTCTTTCAGAACTCCCGATGAGTCGGTAACCACCCGGCGGGCGTGCAGGATCAAGCTTAAAAAGTCCAGATACGGCAATGCGGGAAGACGAAAAATATGGGTTGCCCGGTTCAATACGTCATCAAACCCAAAGGCTGCAAGCTGCTTTTCTGTCCGGGGATGGACAGGGAAAACCAGAGGAATCGGCCACTGCTGCAAAGCGCTGATGATTTCACTCACTATGTCTGGATGATCAACGGTTTCCGCGCGATGCAATGTCAGGAGATCAAAGTCGCGGGGTAAAGAATCGAACCGGGCGCGAACCATATCCATGTGCACAATGGCTGCCTCCCGGTTGGTCATGAACGTATCGAGGGTAATGTCTCCGGTTAGAAAAATTCGGGCATCCGAAATGCCCTCTTTCCGCAGATTGTCTACAGCCCGGGGAATCGGTGCGAATAGGCAGTCGGCACAGTGATCGGCCATTTTCTTGTTGATTTCCTCCGGTCGCCAAATGTTTTCCCGCATCCCGGCTTCGATATGGGCGCTGGGAATATGGAGCTGGTAGGCGGCCAGAGCGGCGGCCAATGTTGTGTTCGTATCACCCATGCTCACGATCCAATCGGGAGCCAAGCGGCGGTATGCTGGATCCAAACGACTGAGCATCAATCCTGTCTGGACTCCGATGGGCCCGGACCCAACCTCCAAATTGATATCCACCGGCGGAAAATGGAATCCCTCGAGAAATGCACCGGACATTCGATGATCGTAGTGCTGCCCAGTATGGACAATGAAAGGCTGGCATTCGGGATAGGCCTGCAGCGCTTTCAGAAACGGTGCGGCCTTGATAAAATGGGGCCGATTACCGATAACCAGAGCGATTTTCATGACGGATTCTCCGAGCGATTCAACCGGCAACCCGGGGTGCGAATCCGGACAAGCGCCGTCCCGCGAGGTAAACCCAGCCTGCCAGGCAGACAGCCAGAACGAAACCCAGCCCAATGACCAGGCCGGTCGCCAGGAACCCTGGCCATCGATCGAGTCCATACAAACCGGGAGATTCGGCGATCTCGCCAATCAGTCGAAATACATCGTCGGACCGCAACTGCCAAAACCGGTCGATCGCAGCTGCGGGCCGTCCGCCGCCGATGCCGTTCACCCATCGCGTGCTGAGGATTGTTCCCATCTCAAAAAAATCCCCGGTCAAATTATAAAACGATGCCAACCCGATAACGATTCCGGGACCGAGCCATGCGATTTGCCGGGAGACTATTCCTTTTCGTAGACACTGGACACCCGGGAAAACCGTTAGCAGAAATGGAGCGAACACCGTGATCAGGTAGCCGATATCACCGTTTGGTTCGAAGCCGGTGACCCGGCCGGCATATCGGGAGGTGGCGGGTGTGATGAACGGGAAGACGGCTTTTAGATAATTCGCACCGTATTCTCTGCCCATGACCAGTTCCGATACACTCCCGCCGGTACCAACGCAGCCGGCAACGTGAAGCAGTTCATGGATGGGGACATAAACGAACCAGGTGATGATCAGACTCAGCATCAGAACAATGGTTGGACGCGCGCGCGATTCCAGTGCCTGAAAGGGCAGAATGAAACCGTCGCGTAGATCGCGATACGCTTGGATCCATCCGCCTGCGATGATTGGGAGCACGTATTTATGCATCAAATATTCCCCTGTAACAATCCGAAAACGCGGGATTTTACCCACGTTGGAACGATTGATCGAAACCACTGTAAAGCACGGTTCGGAATTAGGCAAGTCCGGGGGTGAAACGCTGATCTGACTGTGTCATAATGAGGGTGGATCTGATTTTCATGGAGGTGATCGGTGGCAGTCAAACATGGTCTGGTTCGGTTTTTGGAGAGAGAAATCGAGAACTACCGCGGTTTGCGGCTTGGATTAGTCAGTAACTCAACATCGGTAGACTATACGTGTGAGCACACCATGTATCGATTGCTCACGCATCCTGCCGCGACGTTGACTGCCGTGTTCGGGCCGCAGCATGGCATCTTCGGCCACACCCAGGACAATATGGTGGAATGGCACAGTTACCGGGATCCGGCATCGGGTCTGCCAATCTATAGTCTGTATGGTGAAACGCGGATACCGACTGAAGAGATGATGGAGCATGTGGATGCGATGGTGTTTGACATCCAGGATGTGGGAGCGCGCTATTATACGTTTATTTATACGATGGCCAACGTGATGAAGGCGTGTGCCCGGGACGGGCGGAAAATGATTGTTCTGGATCGGCCGAATCCGATAACGGGTGTGCATGTGGAAGGCATGACCATCCGGTCCGGATACACATCGTTTGTGGGCATGTACCCAATCATTAACCGTCACGGGATGACCTGCGGGGAACTGGCCCGGATGTTCAACGACCGGTTCGGTATAGGATGCGATTTGGACATCATTCCGCTGAGCGGCTGGCAACGATCGATGTGGGCCGATGAAACCGGCGTTCCCTGGGTCATGCCGTCACCGAACATGCCGACGCTGGATACGGCTATCGTCTATCCTGGAATGTGCCTCATCGAAGGCACGAATCTGTCGGAGGGTCGGGGTACGACCCGGCCGTTTGAGATCATGGGTGCACCGTTCATCGAACC
>JAFGMN010000209.1 GCA_016927515.1 candidate division CSSED10-310 bacterium
ACCGCCGGTGATATGAACGGCATCCCCGGCTACCGCGACAAGCATCGCGTCTCCGATGACACCGAACGGATCCGCCATCGTGCCGGTATGGGAGCCCGGCCCACTTTCGCTGCTGACATAATAATCCGCTGCATTCAGTGAACTCCAGCCGGCCGGAAATCCGGCGAGGAGACACACAAATCCGACGATGTGGATCATGCTCGTTCGCCTCATCACAACACCTCCCAGGTAAAACACAATATGCGGTTTTTCCTTTTCAGAAATCAATTCCCGATCATTCAAAAAACATACCAGGTTTGCTGTGACACGACGAAATGATTATTGTTTCAGGGCGTTATAGCTGATGTCTCAGGGCGTTCCATCCCGGAGTATCCGCCGCGGAGAAACCATGCATGGAGCCGGTTCAGACCCTCGTCGATCGATACAGCGGGGTGATACCCGAGGTCGTTTCGGGCTGCAGATATATCGAACCAGTGAGACGTGCTGAGTTCTTTGACGACGAATCGGGTCAGGATAGGCTCCGATTCGCTGTTGACAGTACGGTACAACCATTCCAGCGCTCCGGCCAAGCGCATGGCCATCCATGGGGAAACCGTCCGGGTGACGGGCGGCAGACCCGCACATCGCAGGATACGGTTGACGAGGTCCCAGACCGGGAGCGGTTCGCCGTTCGTGATGAAGTAGGCTTTACCGGCGCAGGCTGCCAACGGATTCAGCTGTTCCAGGGCCAGAACATGGGCTTCGGCGGCGTTATCGACATAGACGCTGTCAATTCGTTTGACGGCAGTACCGATCCGGCGGAGTTTACCCCGGCGGCCGCGGTCGACAATCCGGCGGACGAGATGCGGGTCGCCGGGACCCCAGATCAGGTGCGGACGCAAAGCGATTGTCGCCAAATGAGCGCTATTCGCATTCCGAACGATTTTCTCGGCCATGGCCTTCGTCCGAGGATAGGCAGCCCACTGTTTTTCCGCGTACGGAACAGATTCATCGACGCCTTCCATGTCACCACCCGAAAAAACGGCGGACGGCGAGCTGGTATATACCAACGCACGAATACCGTTCTCCCGGCACGCGGCAACACAGTTTTCCGTGCCAACGACATTGACGGTATAGAATCGATCGGCGTCACCCCACACACCGGTCCGGGCGGCGGAGTGAATCATGACATCGCAGCCGCGGGCGGCGCAGACCACAGCGTCCAGGTCCGCTATACTTCCTTTCCGCTGGTCAATTCCCAATGGTTCGAGATGCGGATAGTGTGTCCGCGAAAAACTGACGATCGAATGCCTCCGGTCTGTGAGCCGTTTGCAGATGGCGGAACCCAAAAATCCGCCGCCACCAGTGATAAACACTTTCATGATCCGTCTCCTGGTACATCTGAAAAAAGGATGATATCATGCGTATGCCGCATGACCCAGGCTCTGAGTTTTTCCCGGAATATTTTCGAGTTGTGCCGGATATCAACGGGAAAGGACGGATGAAAAATGCATTTGTGGACAGCACGGGTGGACGGTGTCTGATCGGCCAGCCGTCGCAACTCGATCAGGAACGGAGACGGCGGTGCAATGGAGCGGCGTTTATTATCCTTGTTTTTTTCCAATTCGATACACAGGACGGGGTCCTGTTGACCCGGTTCGCCGATGCCGACGAGTGCCGTTCTGAAAATGAGGGGATGGCTATCGAAAACGCCTTCCACCGGAACAGTGAACAATGTACCCGTGGGAGTTACGACCCGATGACTTTTTCGGCCGCAAAACCAGAGCCGGCCATCAGAATCGATCCAGCCCAGGTCGCCCATCCGGTGCCGCATCCGGCCGGATAGCGGGTCGAAGATTTTGCTGGTTCGGGTTGCCGATTCTCGATTGAAGTACGCCTGCGTCACAATCGGACCCCGGGCGACAATCTCGCCGATCTCCCCCGACGGTATGCGCAGAGAATCCGACCATTCCGCAATGGGTTCATCGGTGATGCAAATAATGTCCAGATCGATTCCCGCATTAGCGATTCCGACACAGATACCTTTGCCTTCCCGGGTTCCCCGGGATGTGATATCCAGAATATCCCGGCTTCCGATCGATGCCAGAGGCATTGCTTCCGTAGCGCCATATCCCGAGTACACCTGGGCAGCGCCGGTAAGGGATGGCGTGAACCGCTGCAGAATGGCGGGTTGAATGGGAGCGCCGGCGCAGATGACGCGCCGGAGAGACGGGAAGGTAATGGTGGAGTCGCGGCACCATCGGCCGACGGTGTTGAGCAGTGCGGGTGAACCAAACATGTTCGTGGGTCCCCAATCATCCATCGCTTGGCGGATATGCCGCGGATCGACCTGGGCGGGTCGCGTGAAATCCATATCGGGGATCACCGCGGTCATTCCCAACGCGGGAGCGAACAGGGCGAACAGGGGAAACGTGCAGAGATCGATCTCACCCGGTTCAATACCGTATGTTTTCCGGATTAGTTCGACCTGTGCCGAAAAAATGCCGTGGGTATAGATTGCGCCTTTCGGAACACCGGTACTGCCGGATGTAAAATTGATTGCAGCCATCGTATCGGCAGTGGTGTGATCTGAAAATGCCGGATCGTCCAGATCGAAGAATGGATCATCGGTTCCGCTGCGAATGATATCTTCAAGTGAGATCCCCCACGTATACAGACGTTTTGCGGGATCGCGGGTCAGGTGCACGGTGACGGCGGACTGGATGGTCGACCGTCCCCATCCAAGAAGGATACGAGCGAGATGTGCTTTCGGAATCCCGATGAACAGTGATGGACCCGCTTCGGCGATGCATTGTTTTACTCCGGCTGCACCCATCCCGGGATCCACCATAATGGGAACGATTCCGCTTTTCAGCAGGCCAAATGTCAGGGCAAAAAATTCCGGCGATGGTGTGACCATCAGAACACACCGGGTACCCGGTGAGAACCGTCGCGCCAGGAATCCACGTCCGATCCGTGTGCTCAGCGCATCCAGTTGGCGGAATGTCAATATGGAATAGGTGACCCGGCCCAACCGGTCGCGGGCCGCGGGGCAGATGATCGCGGACATAAACGGCTTGTCCCGCGCCATTCGCGATAGATAAACGGCAACATTCGTGTACGCCATATCAATCCTCACGCTGTCCGGAGATGAAGGAAAAAATCCCGGATGATCCCGCAGGCGGTGCCGGGTTCATCTTCCAAAAGCAGGTGACCGGCGGATTCCAGAACATGGCACGGCGCTTCGGGAAATCGGCGGACCCATTCGTCGAGAAACGCATCATCGAAGATGAAATCCTGTTTCCCCCAGACAATGCAAAGAGGGATGCCGGCCAATCGAAACAGATTGTCATCAATAGTTTTGACTGCGTCATATGCTGCGTCATGAACACCCAGCGGGATATCCTCGACAAACTGCTGGATGGCGATGCGGTGAGTGGGGGAGTCGTACGGCAATCGATAGTGTTTGCGGATATCCGGGGGTAACGGTCGAACGGTTCCCCATCGCAGGGTTCCCCGGACGAAGGTATTCCAGTGGAGGGTCAGGAAACGTCCGATCGGGCTGCGAGTGAAGCGGAGAATGGTGGGGAAGCGGCGGGTGGCCGGCAGGAGAAAGCCGGCTGTGTTGAGAACGACGAGTTGGCGGAGACGGTCTGGTTGGCGGAGAGCAGCGCCGAGTCCGATCATGCCTCCCCAGTCGTGTACAACCATGCGGTACGGTGTATCGGGAAGGAGCGTGTCCATCAGCGATACGAGATCGTCGATACGGTTCGAGAGCGTATAATGATAGTGCTCGGGACCGGGTTTATCGGATAGGCCACATCCGACATGATCCGGCGCGATAACGCGGAAATCGTTGCGGAGAGCACGGACCAGGTTTCGGTAGAAAAAAGACCACGTCGGATTGCCGTGTACAAGGATGATGGGATCTCCACCGCCTTCGTCGATCGTGTGCATCCGGATTCCGGGACGCACGGCGATCATATGCGACGTGAATGGATACAGGGTGGAATCGGGCGTTACCATTCGATACCGAGCATCATGCAGTTCAGGCCGCTGCCGATTCCCAGGAATCCGACTGTCTGGCCGGGTTTCAGGTGTCCGTGTTCGTCGGCGATGGCGGCGGTGATGGGCAGGGATACCGTACCGATGTTTCCCAGTTCGGGATAGGTGACGAAATCTTTTTCCGGAGGCATTCCGAGGGTTTTCAGGACGGTATCCTGGTGAGCCGAACCGACCTGGTGACAGATGGTCCGGTCGATAGTTTCCGGAGTCCAGTCGAGGGTCTGGAGAAAATCGTTCCACGTTTCGGTGGCCAGGGTGACGCCATATTTCAACACATTGACAGAATCCGTATGCATAAATTGCCGCACGGTGGATGTTCCGGCACCGGCCGGTTCAAGTCCCCATCGGCACAGCATGTGATGACGCGGTGCCGCCCGTTGTACACCACCCAGAATGCGTCGCCGTCCGGTGTTGATGAATTCCGAAGAGGTGACCAGTACAGCCACGGCGCCGGATCCCCCGGTCAGTGTTGCCAATCCGTATCGGAAATAATCCATGGAGCCTTTATTTTTCAACGTTTCGATCATGTTTTCGGTGATATCCCGAGCGGATTCGCAACTCACGACGAGTCCGCATCGGGCCTGTCCCAGTTCGATCATGTTGGCCACCTGCATGATGCCGTTGATGACGCCCAGGCAGGCATTGGATACATCATATACCATGGCCCGGGGATTGAAACCGGGAATACCGGCGGCGACATGGCATGCCGTTGCCGGTTCGAACTCGTCCCGGCAGACACCGGCATGGATCAGGACATCGATATCTCGGGGACGGATTCCCGCACGTTTGATCGCATCCACCGCCGCACGCAAGGCGCCTTCCGAGATCCGAAATCCCGCTGGCCACCATCGACGTGCCCGGATACCTGTCAGGGCTTCGAGTTGTCCGGGAGACAGGTGAAGCCGGGAATAAAGCGTTTCCAGACGCGCTTCCAGGTCCACCGAACGGACAATTTCATCCGGCAGAGCGTACCCGATTACCGCAATATGAGCCTGTGAATAACGCATCGTTCTCCTGGTTGCCATCACTGCACCGGCCGCCCGGGCAGAATCGTCCGCCTGCGTCATCGGTCCATAGAATCCGCCGTATTGTAAGACCGGATCATGCGGTAATCAACCGCTCCGATCGTCAACCCAGAATAGCGGTAACCGCTCCGGTCATGAAACACCAACGGCATATCAGCTCTTGATCCCCTTTGCCGAATGTGTATGATCAAAACCCATGGTTTTCTCCTCACCCGCTTTTCTCTTCGCGTTCCTTCCAGTTGTTCTGGCAGCGTATTTCATTGCACGACCGGCCTGGCGCAACATGGTTCTGCTCGCTTTCAGCCTGTTGTTCTATGCCTGCGGCGAGACCGTCTATACACTGCTCATGCTGGTTTCCATCACATGTAACTATCTGGCCGCCCGCATCATTCGTCAAACTGACAGTCCCCAATTCAGAAAACGGATCGTCATCGCCGGAATTACCGGCAACCTGCTGATGCTGGGGTATTTCAAATATGCCGGCTTTATTATGCAGAACCTGTATCAGGCCGGCTTCCCGCTTTTCGGCACAGCCGGACCGCCGCAAGACATTCATTTGCCCATCGGTATTTCGTTTTTTACGTTTCAGGCTATGTCCTATTTAATCGATATTTACCGGGGAGGCACCCTCAGATCCGTCCGATTCATCGATTGCGCGGTGTATATCAGCCTGTTTCCCCAACTCATTGCCGGCCCAATTCTTCGGTATCATCAGATCGCCGAGCAAATTCGGTCCCGTTCGATATCCCGGCAGATCTTTTCCCGCGGGATTCAACGGTTCATCATCGGTCTCGGTAAAAAAGTCCTGCTCGCGGATTCAGCGGGCTTCATCGCCGATACGCTGTTTGCCGAACCCTCCACCCACGTCTCTGTCCTCATGGCCTGGCTGGGTGTTCTGGCTTATGCTCTGCAAATATATTTCGATTTTTCCGGCTATTCCGACATGGCGATCGGCCTGGGCCGTCTGTTCGGATTCGAGTTTCCCGAAAACTTCAATACACCCTACATATCCCGGTCCATTCGCGAATTCTGGCAGCGCTGGCACATTTCGCTGTCCACATGGTTCCGCGATTATCTCTATATTCCCTTAGGTGGAAATCGCCTCGGCCCGCGTCGAACCTATGTTAATCTATGGATTGTCTTCGTTCTCTGCGGCCTGTGGCATGGCGCCGGATGGAATTTCATTGCCTGGGGAGTTCTACACGGATTGTATCTGGTTATGGAGCGCCTCGGCGGCGGTCGCTGGCTTATTCGGTTATGGCGACCACTTCAACATGTCTATGTACTCGTTCTTGTCCTCATCGGATGGGTGTTCTTCCGGACCGAAAACCTGACCGCTGCCGGTTCCTGGCTTCTCCGCATGGCCGGCGTCCCGGCCGAATACGCCATGCGATCGTCGGCTTTGGCGGCATTCGATCCCGGCCGGCTGTCACTGCTCGCATTCGGTATCGTGTTCTGCCTGCCTATCGGCCGGTGGTGTGCCACCCGGATGGACCGCATCCGGGCACACGAAACGGCCCGCTGGAAACCGGCCGTTGTTGATTGGGTGATGACCGGAAGTCTGATTGGTTTGTTCCTGCTCTGCACGGCCGTCGTGGCATCGACGACGTATCAGCCGTTTATCTATTTTCGGTTTTAGGAGACGCAACGGAATGCACCGTGAATCATGGCGAGAGTGGGTTCTGATCGGGGGGTTTCTGATTCAGATCTGCCTGCCGTGTCTTCTGTTGCGCCCCCAGGGCACCAGCAAGATCGAAAATCGTGTGCTGGCACAGGTCGAAGCCCAGTGGTTTGCTCCGGGTGAATGGCACCGTATCCCCGACCGGTTTATGACGTTCTTCAAAGATCATTTCGGTTTCCGCAGACAACTGGTTCAGCTGTACCATTTCCTGACGATTCATACAGGAATCAATGGCTCACCCAATGTCATCCAGGGTCACAACCGATGGCTCTATCTGAACTCCACAAGCATCCTGGAAGACCTGTTCAATGAAAACCCGTTTTCCGATTCCGAACAACAGCAATGGAAAAGCTATCTGACCATCAAGCACGCCGCATGCCGCGATAAGGGCATCACATACGTCTTCGTGGTATGCCCCAACAAGCACGCCATCCACCCGGACAACCTGCCGGAACGATTCCGGCCTCCAACCCGGGATACCCGGACCGGACAATGGATCCGGCTCATGCGGAGCCAAACCAGCGTACCCATTGTCGATCTCCACGACAACTTGATGCGATCCCGGACGGTCCTGCCGGTCTATCATCCCACGGATACCCACTGGACCCACTGGGGCTGTGCCCTTGCCCAGGAAACGGTCATAAACAAACTCAACACCATGGGCTTCCCGGTCCCGGCGCACCATTATCTTCCCGCAGAGTTTGTGTGGAAGAAACGGAGCGGAGGTGATCTGGCTCGACTGCTGAGTCTGCAGGAATACTATTCGGTTCTCGTGCCGGAGCATACAGACAATCTGAACCAGGGAATCATCCGGCTTCGGTACGAGACAAATACGATGTTCGCCCGGATGGATCGTGAATTCGAAAACCCGGCACGCGCCGGCGGATATCGGTGCTTACTGATCGGCGACTCTTTCGTCGATCAGCTCTGCCACGAGTTTTTCCAGTACTTTCATCATCTCCGCGTTGTCCGGCTGCACGATCATCAAATGCGGCACCTGGATCCGTTCGTTACCTATATCGAGGCGTTCCGGCCCAACGTCATCATCGAGATGCGCGTGGCCCGTTTTCTGAAAGAAATGGTTCCCGAAGATCCACCGGAACGTAATTGGCAAGCCTATCCCGATTGGATGCGCCACCATGTGGAATCCATGCTTTCTACGAAAGACCCGCGACCGATTCAGCCTGTGCGACCGATTCAGCCTGTGCTGTTGGGTCAACCGGAGCTGCTAGATCAGACGGTGTCGCCGTTACTGTTGGAGGAGTCGATGCAACCGATTCACCGGAAAACGATTCCCGAGCGGGTTCAGCCCCGGCTTGATGGTCATGCGCCGTCCCGGGAAAACCGTTGAAAAAACGAATGAAACATGTCAGAAAGAGCAAGTCGGGAAGAGTGTGGGAGATCGAAACGACAGGTTCAAGATCAACGGAAGGAGACGATGATGAGCGAGTGGTATGTTGCGAAAAATGGGCAAAGCATGGGTCCGTTTACACTGGATCAGATGAAGCAGAAACTGGTTTCCGGTGAGTTTTCCGGTGATGATCCGGTGTTTCGCGCAGGAATGGCCGGATGGGCTCCTGCACGTACAGTCGGCGAATTGGCCGGATTCATCTCTGCGGCCCATCCCCCGGTGCCGCCGCCGCCGTCCGGTATGGGCCGGTCCGATGAAATCGACTACGTGATCGAAGGGCATGAAATGCAGTATGTCGAAATCGAATTGGATCCGGGGGAAAGCGCTGTGTCCGAAGCGGGTGCGATGTTGTACATGACGGAACAGGTCAAAATGGAGACGATTTTTGGCGACGGCCGGGCATCGGCAAAATCGGGATTAATGGACAAGCTGGTCGGTGCGGGGAAGCGGCTATTGATTGGTGAAAGCCTGTTCATGACGGTGTTTACGCATTCCGGGAGTGCAGGGAAGCAGCATGTCGCTTTTGGTGCACCGTATCCCGGTAAGGTGATCCCCATGGATCTGAAGCAGAAGGGGGGACAGATCATCTGCCAGAAAGATGCCTTTCTGTGTGCCGCCAAAGGCGTCTCCATCGAGATTGCGTTCCAAAAGAAAATCGGAACGGCGTTGTTTGGTGGTGAAGGTTTTATCATGCAGAAGTTGATCGGTGACGGGTTGGCGTTCCTGCATGCCGGAGGTTTCGTGTTCGAGCGGCAGTTGCAGGCAGGTGAACTGCTCCGTGTCGATACCGGATGCCTGGTAGCGCTCCAGCCGAGTGTCAGTTACGACGTGGAGTTTGTCGGCTCGGTAAAGACGGCCTTGTTCGGTGGTGAAGGCTTCTTCTATGCCACACTCCGAGGTCCCGGGCATGTCTGGCTGCAAACACTGCCGTTCTCCCGACTGGCGGGACGCATATGGAGCGCAGCACCGCAGGGCGGAGGCCGGGACAAAGGTGAAGGATCCCTGATGCCTGGCTTCAACAATCTTGGCAAGCTGCTCGGCGGAAGTTAATCACCGGTCATCAGCGAACGAAGCGCACGCGGTATTGAGTATTCGTGCTCGGTCCGTCGATATAGCGGACAAAGGCATGATGGAGCGGTGGTTGCCGTTCCGCAGCGCCTTGTGAACGACAAGGGGTTCACATTCAGCGGGAGACGAATATGAATATCGTGCAGATTGGATTCGATGAAGGGTTTGCCGGCGCGTTTTCCGGGTTCAACGGTCAGGGCCTGGTTCCCGGGCGCGTGGCCTCGGCGACGCATGGATTGTATACGGTCTGGTTTGACCGGGGAATCACGGTTGCG
>JAFGMN010000024.1 GCA_016927515.1 candidate division CSSED10-310 bacterium
AAACCCTGACGGTCATCGACACGGCACAAAAAATAGTCAATGCAACGCGGACGACCGGGCAGAAAAAACTGGACGTCCGAAAGTTGTCCTTTGATGATCCTGAAGTCTACACGTTGATATCCAGCGGTGACACATACGGTGTTTTCCAGATGGAATCACCGGGTTTTCAGCAAATGGTGAAACAGATGAAACCGAGTTGTTTCGGCGACATCGTCGCATCCGTTGCGCTATACCGTCCAGGGCCAATGGAGCAGATTCCGCGATTCATCGCCCGGAAGCATGGCGACGAACCAATCCACTATCCACACGAGGATCTTCGGCGCTCGCTTCAGGACACATATGGTCTGATCGTGTATCAAGAACAGGTGATGCAGATCAGTCGCATTATGGCGGGTTTCAGTTTGGGGCACGCGGATATTCTCCGGAGAGCCATGGGGAAAAAAAAAGAGCAGGAAATGCTGAAAATGCGGGATGTTTTTATCCATGGCGACGCAGAAATGGGTGTCGAGGGTGCGTTGAAGCGAGGATATTCGGAGAAGCTGGCTTCGGACGTTTTCGATCTGATGCAGAAGTTCGCAAAATACGGATTCAATAAATCCCATGCAGCTGGATATGCCGTATTGTCGTATCAGACAGCGTATTTGAAAACGTATCACCGCCGGGAGTTCATGGCGGCGCTATTGACATGTGATGCGGACAGCAGCGACAAAATCGTGAAGGGAATCAACGAATGTCGCCGGATCCACATCAAAGTGCTTCCGCCCCATGTGAATCACTCATTAAAAGCATTTACAGTGGTCGAAGAAGGAATCCGATTTGGGCTTGCGGCGGTCAAGAATGTGGGGATGGGAGCGGTGGAATCCATCATTAGTGCTCGGCGGGAAGGCGGCGTGTTTAAGAATCTGTTCGATTTCTGTCGCCGGATTGACTTGCATTCGGTCAATAAGCGCGTGGTTGAGTCGTTGATCCGAGCTGGAGCTTTCGATGATATCAGCGGCAATCGGTCTCAATTACTGGCCGTGGTAGATGCGGCGTATTCCATTGGGCAGCAGGACCAGCATGATCGGGCGGTGGGACAGCGGTCATTGTTCGATCTGATGGGGTCGAACACACCCTCGGCGTCAGCGGGTGACCCGTTGATGCCGGACTTGCCGGAGTTGCCGTTGATGGAGCGGTTGCGTGGGGAGAAGGAGAACCTGGGATTTTATGTGACGGGGCATCCTCTTCTAACTGCGGAGTTGGAGATGAATCACTTGGTGACACATACGTCGGCAGAACTGAAAGATGCTCAGGATGATGAAGCGGTGACGGTGTGCGGCATTTCTGCCGGTGTCAAGCGATACAATACCCGGCGGGGTGATGCGATGGCCTTTGTCACATTGCAGGATGTTGACGGTTCGATGGAGGTGATGGTGCGACCGGAAATCTGGTCGCGTGAACGGGATATCATCGAAAGTGAATCGATTCTGGTGGTCCAGGGCCGTGTCGGGTTCCGGGATGATCAAGTGCGGATACAGGCTGACAGTGTCCGATTGATGAGCCAAGCGCGTCGAGACTTGATCCGGCGCGTCGTTCTGAGCTGTATTGTCACACCGGAAACAGAAAAACGGACTTTTCAATTGCATCAACTGCTGAAAAGCCGTCCCGGCAGAACAGCGGTGACGATCACGCTGGCGTTTCCGTCGGAACCCGAACTCGAAAGCGTCTCCATTGATATCGGGGATGATTTTCGAGTGGATTTATCGGATGAATTCGTGGAGAAATTAAAAGACATTCCGGATATTGAAATCATTGGTTATCGCAACGAATGAGCGGGGAGATGAATGAGGAGAAGAAAGAAGGTAATCTCAGGGTTACCGGCCCAGTGGATTTGACAAATCGATTGTTCCGTGAAAGAGTTTAGCTCACGCGGGAGACCAATGGTTAGGAGACGACGGGCATGACGACGGATTTACCTTTTGAACGACCGATCCTTGAATTGGAAGCGCAGATCGAGAATCTGCGGCAGTTGGACAGCGAGACGGATGGAACGTTGAAAGCCAATATCCGCCAGCTTGAACGGCGTCTTCAGCAGATCACCAAGCGAGTCTATGACCGATTGAGTACCTGGGAACGGGTATTGGTGTCGCGCCATCCGCGGCGACCGCACTCACTGGATTACATCCGGGAAATCACCACGGAATTCACTGAAATTCATGGTGATCGCGCGTTTCGGGACGATTTGGCGGTGGTAACGGGACTTGCTCGGTTTGACGGGATCCCGGTGGTCGTCGTCGCTCAGCAAAAAGGCCGTGACATGCAGGAAAAAGTGAAGAGAAATTTCGGCATGATGCATCCTGAAGGATACCGGAAAGCTCTCCGAGCATTCCGGCTTGCCGAGCGATTCCGCATGCCGGTTCTGGTTTTTGTGGATACACCGGGCGCATATCCCGGGGTGGGTGCTGAAGAAAGAGGTCAAGCGGAGGCCATTGCCCGGAATGTGCGCGAGATGTCGCTTTTACGGACATCCATTATCATTTCGGTGGTTGGTGAAGGTGGCAGCGGTGGTGCATTGGGTGTCGGAGTCGGAGATGTTATTTTGATCCAGGAATATGCAGTGTATTCGGTGATTTCGCCGGAGGGTTGTGCGGCCATTCTCTGGCGTGACAACGCGAAAGCTCCGGATGCAGCTGAAGCATTGAAAATGACTGCTCCGCAGTTATTCGAGCGGAAGCTGGTCGATGAAATCATCAAGGAACCTGTCGGGGGTGCCCATCGGAATCCGCGCCAGGCCATCGGCATCCTGAAACGGGCTCTCCGACGGCACCTGCACGAGATGACGGCGTTGACAATCGATGAAATCTTGGATCGGCGGTATGCGAAATATCGGCCGATCGGCCCCATCAGCGACACACGATTGTTCTGATCCGCAACCGGCATCCAGCCGGTCGGATTCGGTGGCAATAGACAATCTCCTTTCTCTCAGGATGGTCGTGTATGCCTCTGAAGAACTTATTCGCTCCAACCGCAATCAAACTGCATGCTCCCCCTGCTGTCGCCTCCTTCATCGCACTCATCGGCCTGTTCCTCACCGCATTTTCCGTTGCCCAATCGAACAGTGTTTCGCTGTTTCGACCCTCCCTTCTCATCACCGGTCTGATCATCACGGGTTTGGGTATCGCTTCTCTCCTGTATCTACTTCTTCGCAGCATGGTCCGGCTACAGGAAATCAATCGCCGCACGCAGGATCACATCGGCTGGATCGAACGCATCGGCAACCTCGCGTATTGGCAATACTCCTCAGAAAATCATCGGATCAACCTCTCCCGCGCAGCCTACTCGATGCTGAATCACACTCCCGGAACCCTCGAACAGGCAGAAGATTTTCTCCTCTGCCTCGATCCGATCGACCGGGATACCTTGCGCACGTTGTTTCTCCACCCACCGGATACACCCTGCATGACCCAATGCCGGTTCATCCTGCCGACTGGTGATTCTTTATCCATCGAGTGGTATTGTGAACGGCGGCTCTCACCTCATGGAGACATTACCGGATCCGTGGGAATCATGCGGGACGTCACAATTACGCGGAAAAAAGAAACTGCGCTCCGCGCCGCCATGCAAAAAACCGAACGGGCCCTCTCCCTAGCTGACATGTTCGAATGGGAGATCAATCCTATCGCTCGTACACTGCAGATCAGCGAACACATGGGACCTCGGCTGTTTCTAGATCCCGGACGATACATTTTCGGATTCGATGAATTCCTTTCCCGGATCGATCATGAGCAACGGTCGGCATTCAGCCAGTATCTGGCCGGCAACCAGATGACCCCTGATAGTCCAGCCATGATTGAATTCCGATTCAATCGGTTGGACGGTGAGGTTTTCTTTCTGCGATGGTATGGGGGTACGGAGCAGGAGATTCACGCCAGTACATTCCGTCATTTCGGCATCGCCCAGGATATCACGGTTCTGAGAGAAGCAGAGACTGCTTTACTGCGAAGCGAAGAAGAAAAGAACTTTGTCATCGATTCCATCGATCTCGGTCTGGCCCTGATGACCCCCGACCGGCGCATTATCTGGACCAATGCCGCCTTGTGTATGTTATTTAACACATCTGGCGATCGGATCAATGCTGGCGAAATCTGTTATCGGATCAAAGACTCTCGCGCAGAACCCTGCCCCCAATGTCCCATACCAGATGCTATTCGGCTTCAAAGAAAAGTAACACGTGAAGTACCATTGGGGGACCGCGTGTTTTTTTCCGTAACTGCCGTCCCGTCTATGGACGAATACGGCGAAGTCACCCGGATCGTCACCATTGTCCAGGACGTGACCGAGCAGAAAAAGCTCCTGGAGCATGTCCTGCAAACGCAACGAATGGATGCGCTGGCCCGGCTGGCAAGAAACATCGTTCATGACTTCAACAATCTTCTTCACGTCATCCTGGGCGCTGCCGAATGTGCGGACAGCAATTCCGATTTGGGAATCCGGGAAGCGATACCCCCCATCCTCGAAGCCGCTCGAAAAGGGCATGATCTCATTCGAAAACTGGATCGATTCAGTCGCCTGCACATTGAATATGCGCCTCATTTCGTCCATCTGACCGATCTCCTTGAGGAGACAGTCGAAAGCATCAAGGCGAATCTCGGACCGCAGTACACAATCTCGTGGTCCGCTCCAGCAGACATCCCCGGAGTGACGACGGATCCGACACAGGTGGTTCAGATGGTGGAAAATCTCTGCACCAATGCCTGCGAGGCAATGCCCGGTGGCGGATCGATTGCTTTAACAGCGGATCGCTGCATCATCCGTGAAGAGGATTCTGACATTCAACCGGAACTCAAACCCGGACACTATGTCATCCTGGCAGTAACGGATCAGGGTCGAGGGATGACACCGGAAGAATGCCGTCGCGTTTTCGAACCGTTTTACACAACGAAGCAGACGCCGCTGGAAGGTAAAGGATTGGGATTGTCTACGGTTTATGCTGTTATGCAACGAAACAAGGGTGCAGTAACAATCGACAGCAAACCAGGGTCAGGAACTTCAGTGAATCTCTTTTTCCCGATTCTTCCGGACGGCGAGTTGGACACCGGTGAATTGAAACGGGTCTTGAAAGGTTCTTCCGGAGAGAGTCCTTACTGTATCTTGCTGGTAGAGGATGATCCGACCGTTCGACTGGTTACGACGAAAACACTGGAAAAAACAGGATTTAAACTGATCATCGCCGCGGACGGTCAATCCGCCATCGATCAGTTCACCGAACACTCGGATCAATTGGACCTGGTTCTTCTCGACGTCGTTCTACCCAGACGTTCCGGACGTGAAGTCTATAATTCCATCCATCAATCCCGCCCGGATCTCCCCATCATCTTCGTCACAGGGTATTCCGCCGACTATCTCGACGACCTCCCGGACAACGCCGTCGTGATTCAAAAACCATGGTCCAGCCGCGAGCTGTTGACCCATATCCGCAAACATCTGAAACTTCGCTCCTAGCCCGCCCATCCGGTTTCCCTGCCGGGTTCTGTCAACAGGTTATTATTGCATCCATGTAGCTCAATCGGTATATTCATAAATCAATTTGACTCCGACCGTCTTACCCTAAAGCCTATGCATGGGTTTGACGGCAGGAACACATACCGTGTTCAAGGGTCATGGTGGAAACGCCATGGCCTCCCGTGTTTGGAAAGGAGATTGCATGAAACAGGTTTGTGTGTTTGGAATGATCGTCGCGTGTTGTATTGCCACCGTTCGTGCAGAGGATATGCCGGACCGCAGCCGGTTACCAGTGTTCGACCTTGGAAGCATCGAAGTCGTCGGCAAACTGGAACCGGTTGAAACGGCAGCCACGGAGAAAGTCACAGCCGAAGAAAACACTACCCGGATGATCGAGGATATGGCTCAGGCTATCAGCCGGATCCCCGGCGTCAATCTAACCGTCGGCAGTAAAAACGAAACCCAATTCATGATCCGGGGATTGTATCAGGAACGCGTCCTTGTTTTGATGGATGGTGTCCCGATGTCTGCACCGTATTACGGTGACCTTGATTCGGCGGAAATCCCGCTCGACAACCTTGAAGAAATCAAAGTGATCCGGGGAAACGCCTCCGTTCTATATGGACCCAATGCAATGGGAGGTGTTGTTTCCCTGGTGTCGCCAAAACCCGGAGACACGCCCAATTTCAGACTGATGTCAACGCTGGACCAGGAAGGTAATTACTTTGGCAGACTGACCCATGGCCAGCGGCTGGGTGGGTTTTATTATCAGGTCAGCGCCGGTATTCGAGAATCAGATGGATGGCCGATGGCCGACGATTTTGATCCGGTGATATCGGAGGACGGTGACACACTCGAGGACGGTGATATCCGGAAAAACTCCCAGTTCAGCCAATGGAGCGGTTCATTGAAGGCCGGATATGAGTGGGAGAAGAGCGAAGTCACGCTATCGGGGTCGTTTATCGATGCGGAAAAAGGCATTCCACCGACAACAGATCTAAACGATCGCGCCCGGTATCGTTTTTTTCCAGAATGGCAAAAGGGCGCGGTCACATTGGCTGGCCGGAGCTGGCTGAGCGAATCAGTCGAACTCCGCGCCAACGCCTTTTACCATCAATATGACAACGTTCTCCGAGATTACCGGGATCCGGATTACTCGGAACTCAGTTGGGAAAGCACGTATGATGACTACTCGACGGGAATGAATGCCCGTTTGTCTTGGGATGCAAGCGAATCCTGGACGCTTCGGGCCGCAGTTCACGCCATCCGTGATAACCATGAATCGCAGGCTGACACCAGCGATCCATGGGAGGAGTATGCTGCCGATACATATGCGGCTGCATTTCAGGCTGATTGGAAAGCCTCTGATCGCATCATGCTGCAAGCCGGTATTAGTTATGATGTCTACGATTTCGATACCGTTAAAAATATCCCGGGATCCACCGCAGCCATTGCCAGCCGGTCAAAAGACGCCGACGACATGACCTGGACCACCCTCGCCCAATTCCATCCTGCCGACGCCCATGTACTGACACTGGCCATCAGCCAGAAACTCCAGCTTCCTACAATGAATCAGCTGTTCTCCAATATTGAAGAATTTGAACCTCAAGATGTAACAACGCTCGACCCGGAAACCGCTCTGGAATATTCGGTTTCCTATGAATTTACACCGGGTACTGATTTTACCATGGGTATCACCGGGTTCTACTATGATATCAAGGATATGATCACTCGACCCGATCGGGACGGTCTGTTCATTAATCTCGATAGCGCAGAAATAACGGGCGTTGAAACCTGGCTGGCATATGAGCCATCAACCGGATTCACGGGTTCATTGTCTTACTCCTATACCGATGCCGAAGAAACGACATCCCTTTACGGGTCACGCACAATGGAATACGTACCCGATTCCATTGTGCATGCAGATGCAGGGTACCGCTTCGGATTCGGAACGTCGATCACGGTGGCTGCAACCTGGCGAGATGACGTTATCGACTATGATGATGATGCACCCAGGAATGTACCGGATTACTCCCTGATCGACGCTACGGTCCGCCATGATTTCGATTTCGGTCTCGGCCTGATGGTAAAAGTATCGAACGTGACAGATGAAAACTATTACCAGGAAATCGGTTTTCCGTTGCCGGGAAGAAACATTCTGCTTGGCCTATCGTTTGCCATGTGAACGGGGAAGTTCCGCTCTACGTATCGGATTCCAGTGCGGGTCAAGCACGACCTGACGACTGGCAAAGTCCTTTCTGTCGGGTTATAACGGATACCGAGAGATTTATCGTTGCCGGGACATGGCTGGTTTGTACAGGTTTTGACGTATCAGGCTATAACAGGAGGAAAGAAATGAATGGCATGCCGGGATCGCATGGCAATGGTTTGCGGATGGTGTTCACGTTGGTGACTGCGGGGGTATTGATCGGTCTGTTGACGGTGCAGGGAGTAATGGAATCGGCAGCCAAGAATATGGTACCGCCGGGAATCCGGTCCAAAGCGTATCCTGGACATGATCATGACAAAGACAAAGACATGGCCAATACAGTTACTGTTTATCCCCATTTGGTCGGAACGATACTGGATGATTGTCGGTTATGCCACTGTGACGGAAAACGAAACGACCGGTATGTCAATCATTGTGACTTCTGTCATATCGTTTATCCGACGGAAGGGTATGCTGTGACCCTGAATGCGTTCGGCCGCGATTATGCCACCGGCGGCCGCAACCGGGAAGCCCTGAAAGCAATCGAAACCCTCGATTCCGATGGCGATGGCCAGAGCAACCTGGCGGAATTGGATGCGGGGACGCAGCCAGGGGAATTCGATTCCAGGCGTTCGATGCCGTCGGCACCCGCGGTGGTTTTCGATAGGAAAAAACTGGAAGGCATCCCCCGACATTCTCAGTTTCTGCTGTTGAACGCCCATCGCGTATCCGATGTATATGCTACCTACTCCGGCTGGACACTGTACGATCTGATGAAAACCGTCGGAGCGTTGTCCAAGCTGGAGTATATCACCGTAATCAGCCATGACGGTTTCAAAAAAGACTATTCGGGGCAGGATGTGTTCGGCTTATTTCCCCGCGGCATCTTCTACGGCGATATGGACAAACCGGCCTTTCTTGGAAAGTGTCCCGCATGGGTGGAATACCCAGACGTTCTGCCACCGGGCATAGAAACCGGAAAAATGATTCCGGATGAGCAACGGTTAATCCTGGCAGACCGGAAAAACGGCACGTCTCTGGCAACGATGCATATGAACGAGGCCGGCAAACTGGTTGGAGAAGGCCCCTTCCGCCTGATTTTGCCTCCTCGCCGGATTGCACCCCCGGATCAATCAATGCTGACTTCCACTCCAACCTGCCCGAATCCTTTCGATGAGTCAATCCATCATAATTCAGGCGATTGTGCGAGGGGGGTCATCGCTATTGGGGTTTACCCATTGCCCGAGGGTACAAGAGAACCGGACTGGCGCGCTCGAGCCGATGAGCTGCATCAATCCGGTTCGATCATGATTTTCGGAGCCATCGAGGTTGAAACGCCGAAATAACCCGATACCCTGAAATCATCTGTTTTCGTTTGTGACCCGTTGCGTGGCCCGATTACACTGCCCGCTTAATTCGTGATGATAGAGCCGGACCCCACGATACTCCGCGTTATTTCCGCATCCCCTGTGCAATGGATATCACCCGATCCAACCACTTTCGCGTTCAGGGTGGCCGATGCCCGTATCCGAATATCCCCCGATCCGTGTAGTTCCGCATTCGCCTGGACCGCGGCCATTTCGGACGCATCAATGTCACCCGATCCATTGAGGTGACATGTCAATTCGCGGGTGGATCCGCTCAGTGTCGCATCGCCGCTGCCGGATACCCGGCATGTGATCCGATCCACATCACACATCTTCACCGTGATGTCTCCCGACCCATTGACGACGGCAACGAATTCCTCTCCTGTCCACACCCCTGTCGCTTCGATCTCACCCGATCCGTCCACCTGAACCGCGTTCAGTCGAGGGATCGTAATGATGACCCGTATCTCCTGGGAAGAAACGATTCCATTACGGGATCCGATGACCAACGTATCGTCCCTCACGATCGTTTCGATAAGAGGAATCAAATTCTCTTCACCGTGCACGGCGACCGTTTGCTGTTCCCCTTGCGTAACGGTTACGTCCATGCTGCCGTTCACTCGAATGCCTGTAAATGCTTCAACGTTCCGCTGGTCCACGATGACCGGACCATCCCCCTGAACGGAATGCCCTAAAAACCCCGCCTGTGTGGGAAGGATTCCGTGCATCCAAGTAACCACCAGTACGGCTATCAGAATTGTTCGTATCTCCCTATGCATAATCACCTCCAACGTTCAGTGTGACATCGAGACATACGGATGCGACCAACGATTTGTTCATACTTGTCCGCGATTTCGAATTTACTTCCATTCGCTTCCCTGCTAGAAAATCATCATGAAATCCGAATTCAGCGACACTGACCGAACCGATGCGACAGGCGTCGATGCATCGATAGCATCCGAGCCAGCCAAGGAAAACGAGCCCCCCAAGCTGGGATCCTTTCTCGGCGTCTTCACACCGTCGATTCTCACCATTCTCGGCGTGATCATGTACCTTCGCTTCGGCTGGGTCGTTGGTAACGAGGGCCTGATCCGGACGCTGTTCATCGTCATCATCGCCAATTCAATCACGCTTATCACCGCGTTCTCTGTTTCTGCCGTGGCCACAAATATGCGGGTCGGTGTCGGCGGCGCGTATTATATCATTAGCCGAAGCCTCGGTTTGGAAATCGGCGGCGCCATCGGCATTCCTCTGTTTCTATCCCAGGCTTTTTCCATTACGCTTTATTCGTTCGGTCTGGCTGAATCGATCCGGTTTGCCTGGCCCAACGCTCCCCTGCAGACCGTCACAGCCATTGTCATCATCTTCATCACATTGCTGTCCCTACGCGGCGCAGGTCTGGCACTGAAAGCCCAGATCCCTATCATGATCGGGATCGCTCTGTCCCTGATCTCGCTGGCAACCGGCGCTTGGAAATCCCCGCCGGATCCGACAACGATGATCTTGACTCCATCCCCGGACAGTCCCGGCTTCTGGTTCGTCTTTGCCGTCTTTTTCCCCGCCGTCACCGGCCTCCTGGCTGGCATCAGCATGTCCGGTGACCTGCGAACACCTCAGAAAGATATCCCTAAAGGCACCATCGCAGCCGTCATGACCGGGTTCATCATCTATCTCTCCGTCCCTGTCCTGCTGGCTATGCACACCGACCGAACAGCTCTCGTCAGCGATAGCCTCATCTGGCTGCGAATGGCCTCCATCGGCTGGCTCATTCTGCCCGGCCTCTGGGGCGCTATACTCTCCTCCGCCATCGGCAGTATCCTCGGTGCACCACGAACCCTGCAGGCCCTGGCCATGGATCGGATCGTTCCTCGTCTTTTTTCCCGGCGATCCCGCAGCGGTGAACCCTACTTCGCCATTATCCTTTCCGCCACCATCGGCATCGGCGCCGTTCTCCTCGGCGATATCAATGTCGTCGCACCGGTTCTGACCATGTTCTTTCTTACCACCTATGGCATGGTCAACCTGGTGGCAGGATTGGAACGCCTGGTCGGAGACCCTTCCTATCGCCCAACCATTCGGGTTCCCTGGTGTCTCTC
This sequence comes from candidate division CSSED10-310 bacterium, assembly GCA_016927515.1. GTDB lineage: Bacteria > CSSED10-310 > CSSED10-310 > CSSED10-310 > CSSED10-310 > JAFGMN01. The sequence goes on from JAFGMN010000024.1 coordinate 11,154, forward strand.
GCTTGCCGGAGGCATCGCCTGTTTCTGGGTGATGTTTTTAATCAATAAATTCGCGTTTTTTATCGCGCTGCTGTTCGAAATCGCCATCTATCTTTTCCTGCGCCGACGTGCTCTGTCCGTCACCTGGGGTGATGTTCACCGAGGTGTTTGGATGGCACTATCCCGCACTGCCCTGCTGCGCCTCAGGCATTTTCCCGAAAAACCCCGGAACTGGCGTCCGAACATTCTTCTGTTCGCCGGTGATATCGAGAAAAGACTGGATCTTGTTCGATTTGCGCAATGGTTTGGTCAGAATAAAGGAATTGTTACGGTTTGCAATATGATTGAAGGCGATATCGCCTCCGAAATCGAACAGGTCGAAAACCGTCTTCGGGAAATGTCCGATTTCATCGATTCCCGGCAGTTAATGGTCTTTCCGGAGGTTCATATTGTCGACTCATTCGAAACGGGGGTCAAAATTATTACCCAAGCTAACGGCATCGCCGGATTGGCATCCAATACACTGATGTTCGGCTGGTCGCAAAACCGAGTCCGGATCGCATGTTTTCTCCGTATCATGCGCGAAGTCAGCTATCTGCACAAGTCCATGATCATCTGCCGAATCAAACCTCGAAATGCCTACACCCGATCCCATACCATCGATCTGTGGTGGGGTGGGCAGCAACGCAACGGCGACATCATGCTGCTTTTAGCCCATCTCCTGACCCTGAATTCCGAATGGCAAAATTGTCATGTAACGATCAAATCCATTGCTCGTACATCGGAAGAGCAGCAGTTTGTCACCGAACAATTCGACCGGATGATTCCAGAATTGCGGATCGATTGCCGACGATCAGTTCTTCTTGTAGAAGAAACCACCTCTGTGCAAGAAATAATCCTCAAAGAATCGAAGCAGACTGAAGTAGTTTTTCTCGGGCTGGCTGTTCCCGAGCCCGGCCATGAGGAAGAGTATGCTGAACGGATGGAATCACTGATTCAGGGTCTGGGCACCGTTGTTTTTGTTAAAAACTCCAGCATGTTTATTGGAGATTTGATTCAGTAATCATGACCTATCGTTTGCTCGACAGTCCGACCGACGCGGAAGCCGTATTCCGTGAACGCCCCAATCAATTTCTGGGTCGTGTCGCCATAGTGTCGGATTGGATCGGTAATAGACCCGCATTTGAAGCCGATGCGCATCCACACGATTCCGGCCGGATTGCCGCCCTCGACGACGGAGATCTTCAATGACCTGGTCGACCGTGACGTCGCGTCTTTCCATCGCTCTGGCACTCGTCGCCATTGGCTTGCTCACCTTTCATACCATCAATGAACCCGATATGGGGTTTCATCTCCGGGCCGGCCAATGGATGATCGAACACCGCACGTGGCCCGAAACCGATATACTCACCTATACAGTGCCCGATCATCCCTATGTGGATATGCACTGGCTGTATCAGGTGACTGCCTGGACCGTGTACTCCATTGGTGGCGATTGCCTGTATGTCCTGTTCCATGGTGCTTGCGTCCTAATCGCTTTCGGACTGACCACCCGCCAGGCCATGCTCCGAAATGGATCCCCCCATTTCGTCACCGCACTCCTTCTGCTTTCTGCAGCCGCATCGGATCACCGCTTCTCCGTCCGCCCCGAAGTCATTTCCTGGATCCACCTGGTCCTGGTCATTGATATCCTGGAGCGGTATACCGTTAAGCGATCTTCATCGATTTTCCTGCTCCCCATCATCATGATGCTTTGGGTCAACACTCAGGGGGTTTTTATCCTCGGATTGGGTGCGATCACCTGTTACTTGATCGACAATCTCGTCCGGCATCGCCGGTTCGACCGCCGTTTCTGGACAGCCGCCGCTGCATCCGTTCTCGCCACCGGGATCAATCCGTATGGTCTGGACGGTGTCTCCTTTCCGTTCATTCTGGCCACACGCCTGTCCGGCGCCAACCGCTTCGCTGCTTCCATTGGTGAATTCTTGTCCCCTTGGTCCCTAAATCCATTGGACATGCAGCACGGGATTCTGTTCATGGTATGGTCGTATTACATTGTTACCGGGATCGTTCTCCTGCTCTTTGTAACAACACTTCGACACCGTTCCCTGCGCCACGGACTGCTGCTGGTGATGACCGGCGTCCTAGCTGCTCAGGCGATCAGAAACATCCCCCTTTTCTGTCTGGTCGCTATTCCAGTCGCCGCCGAAGCAGCCAGGGATGCTAGCGCAACAGGTCCATGGATCCGATTTCGCCGCTTCGTTCCGGCCTGGATCACCACATGTGGTCGTCCACTTCTCCTCATCATCTCAATCCTGTTCATTCTGACAATCATGACCAATTCATGGTATGTGCTTTCCGGTCGGGTCGACCGCATCGGCTGTCGGATCGAGAACACGTTTTTACCGGTGCAGGCGGCGGCGTTTCTTTCGAGGGAATCCCTTGACGGCCGGATTTTAAACGAGCTTCGCTATGGTGGTTATCTGGCCTGGCAATGGCAGCGCCCGGTGTTTATCGACGGCCGGTTGGAAGTGATGGAGCACGCGTTTTTTCAGGAGTATGAATTGGCTCGCCGATTTCAATCGCCCTGGTCTCTGGTCACGCGATGGCATCCTGATATCGCGGTGTTCGGTTATCGATCCACGCCCGGCTGGTTTGATCAGTTCTATGCCGCCCGGGAGTGGCGGCTGATTCATTGGGATCCCGAAGCGGTCGTGTTTGCCCGGGACGGAATCGCGGATCGGCTTCCGGAAATAACTCCGGAAACATTGGCTGAATCCTTGCCGGAAGCAGCCGTTCATTTACAAATGGGTCGCCCCCTATCGGCAACCAGTCAATCTGCGGAAGCGCAAGCTCGAGTCCTGCCGCAGGCATTGAAAGAACATTTCCCGCTCCGTGGATTCCGACGGTTCATCCTGATTTTTACCGGTATCCCTGCCGCTGATCCCGAGACGATCGGTCGCGCCCAGATCCTTCTCCGCATGGGCCGCCCGGATTTAGCGGAACCGTTCTTTCTGCAGGCGTTGGTCCAGTGCCGCGGCTATCATCCCAATATCTGGCGTGACCTGGGCCGGTTGTATCTCGCCCGTCAGGATCTAACCGCTGCCCGGATCTGTATCGATGCGGTGCTGTCTGTCAGGCCAGAGGATGACGACGCGCTGCTGATGCGGGACCGACTCCTGCTGATGCAAAGGGATACCCGATCGACGGATCCCCATGATCGGGATTCCGCGTCTCGTTGGCAAAGTCAACGCGAAAAGCCGATACCACCTGCCTGCGCATCGTCCCTATCATTTTCCCGGAATCGAATCGTGTCGATCACCACCGTGTGAGTTGAAGTTCATTGCCGATTTACTCTTCCACACCATCGCTCTCCCACTGGTCCGGACCCCTCATCTCTTGAATCCGGCTTTCAGTTGGTATATATCCGGGCTCCCTGCACACTCAACATGCTGAAAGTGCGGGATTTCACTGCATTCGTTCGTTAGTGAAGGGAGCATTCCGATGAGCGATCCGAAAACAAAAGAGCGTGTCTTCGATTATGTCCGCATCGGCTGGGGTCTCGCCCTGACCGCCGCCGGTCTCGATTTGTTTCTCATTCCCAACAAAATCGCCGCAGGCGGCATTTCGGGTGTCGCGACAATCCTCTATCATCTCATGGATATCCCTGTGGGCGGATCGATGCTGATCATGAACATTATTCTGTTCACCATCGGATTCAAAATCCTCGGCAAAGGCTTCGGCGCGAAAACGATCGTTGCCAGTATCGGGCTGTCGGTGCTCATCGACGGATTGACATGGGTGTTGCCCGTCAAACGAATGACTGAAGATCTCCTGATCGCCAGCATTTTCGGTAACCTGATGACCGGAATGGGTATGGCCATCATCTTCGATCGAAATGCCTCCACCGGCGGAACGGATATCATCGCCCGGATTCTCAACCGCTACTCGGCAATGAATATCGGGCGCGCATTGCTGGCCATCGATTTCACGGTAGCCGCCGCCGCCGGGATCAGTCTGAATTCGGTGGATGTCGGTATGTATTCATTGTTATCTGTGTTGATTAACTGCTATACCATAGATGCATTTGTCAATGTCATTAATGTGTCACGAATGGTATTGATCATCTCAACCCGAACACGGATTATCGCTGCTGCCGCAATGGACGAATTACGCCGTGGGGGTACGTTCGTTCCGTTTGAAGGCGCTTTCACGGGGAATCGCGGCGATATGCTGATGATGGTCATCCGTCCCCGTCAAACCGCACGGCTCCGGGAACTCGTTCGCCGGATCGATCCGCGGGCTTTTGTTATCGTCAGCAATGTCAACCGTGTCGCCGGCGAAGGGTTCAAGAGTATCTGGGATCCGTCAGGAGACTTATGAAACCGGGCATGCTTTAATCCGGGTCATGCCGGTGCCATCACCCGCGGTTGACTTCATTCAGTTGAAAAAATAGACTGCGTTTTCTACCCGGTGGGGCCATTCCCGGTTTGTTTCAACCGGAGCCAGGGCGAGGGGGTAATTCAGAGCAGTCTGACGTATGCGAGGGGGATCACCATGCAGCCAGTTCCCGAATATATCCGGCGACTCCAGGACGATCTGGCGGAAGCGGTCGCGCTTCTGGAAACCAAGTTTCCATTTGCTCAAGCGCTTTTTACAGAGCAAGACGGTATCAGCATTCACGTCACGGGCAAGGATGCGGGTATTGTATCGCAGCCGCCCCGCCGGGGAGCTGTATTGTCGATATATAATGGGTCGATGGTTGCGGAACTGGCAGCATCCGATGTGAGCCGGGAAAACATCATGATCTTGGCTCGCCGTCTGAAGGATCGAATCGACCTGGATGGAGGGGATACTCTAGCCCCAGGTGAGCCGTGGACCGGCGACTTTTTTTCTACCTGTCGCGAGGATCCCCGGTTGATGTCGAACCAGGACAAGTTGGCGCACTTGCAGGCGATGCAGCGGACCTTGTCCGGGATGAGTCGACGGGTGGTTTCAGCCATGGTCCGGTATGGGGAGCGAGTGGATCGACGGGTATATATCAATCGTCACAAGCGGTTATTCCAGGAGCTGCTCAACACGGTGTGTATTCCGGTAGCGATTGTTTCGGATGGTCGGCAATCCAAGGTTTACCATGCCGGGAACGGCATTCAGGGAGGATTCGAAATTGCACGGATCAGCGATACTGAGCTGGCTGAAACGGTGGGGAATGCTGAGCGTCTATTGACGGCTCGTCCTGTGGATCCCGGCGTCTATGATGTGGTGGGTGGACCGGCATTGGCAGGCGTCATCGCACATGAAGCGTTCGGGCACGGTGTGGAAGCGGACATGTTTTTGAAGAAACGGGCGAT
>JAFGMN010000210.1 GCA_016927515.1 candidate division CSSED10-310 bacterium
ATGACGTGGTGGCCGCCAGCCATTCGGTGACGGATGCCTTGGATAAGAGTTTTTTCAGGGTTCGATTTGACAGGCTCACTCCGCGCGAGCAGGACTATCTGCGAGCGATGGCGGAACTCGGGAGCGGTCCCCACCGATCAGGTGTCATCGCGGATACACTCGGGAGGAGAGTTGAGAGCACAGGTCCATTGCGCAGTGGATTGATCCGTAAAGGGATGATCTGGAGTCCTGCCCATGGGGAAACAGCGTTCACCGTGCCACTGTTTGATGAGTTCATGCGACGGGCAATGCCCATGTGGCAAGCACCTGGCGGGGGGCATCACGCCAACCGTGACAAGGAGAGTAGTTGACCGGAGACATCTCTTACAACTAATCACTTTCAGACTACCCAACGAATCGGAAGCAACGATGGCCAGGATCCCCTATGATCGCTTCAATCGAGGGCGGAACTATTTTCAGACGAACATTCGCGGAATACCCGGCATGAAGGGACGGCGGAGTCGCATCTCTGTGGTTCATTCTTGCTCTCTGCCTGCCAAGCCGTAGTCCGATGCGGTGTCCCTCTGGGCTTGGAACCCCAAAGGCAAGGGTGTGATGCCAAGGAAATCCCTGATTTGATACCCATTGTTGACAAGCAGGGATTCTATTGTTCTCTCGCTTACACTGAATCGATCTGCCGCATCGATAATTGCCTCTTCGGAATAATCATCATTCAGAAAGCCCACCAATGCATTGATCGGGCAGAGAAATTCCGCGGCGAACGCACGTTGATATTTTTGTCTCGCTGTACCGACATCGGTATTGGCCAGCCATCGATCGGCGCCGACATAGATGAAATCTGCAATGTACCGCGCCAGCTCGAATCTTCTGCTGATCGGGTGACGCTTCCGGGGCAAATATTTGATTTTCTTTTCTGCGATCGGTATTCCGACCGAAACATCGATACTTGGAGTCACTTCCCCGGAGTCAACTTCCGTAGGTGGCATGCCCAGAAGATCGGCGAGAGTTGCGTTATCAATCGGATCCGATGTAATTCCGATCTCCGATCGTAATCTGTGCGCATCATGGACGGCCAGTGTCCATGGGGCTCTTGAGGTACTCACATCGTACTGTTCTCTGCCGGTATTGAACGAGGGGTAACCGGTGATACCGCGGAGGTTCGCAAACTCCTCGACTGTTTCGAGTGGCTCGCGTCCCGACCGGGCACCGTACACAGGCGCCAATTCAAACAGTGTTTCCTCCCCGTATCTGCTGCACATGTTGATTGCACGCTCCATGACATGTGGCGGACTTTCATCGGGATCAAAGCCCAGCAGCGCTTCCAGTTTTCTGTACAACCGTGTCTTGTCATCCCTCCCTTCATCGACGACGAGGGAGAACAGCGCCGAGAGATGGGTATCCGGGACCCGGACCGTTTCCAATCTTTCCACCACTGTTGAGACGAAATCAGTCAGTGTCCGTTCAAATTCAGTGAGCGGAATGGATGCCGGGGTCGGGAGGCCGTTGAGATACCGGACGGATTGTCCAGCGGCACCTGTCGATGGTGATGCCCAGATATGGACATTCTCTCCATCACTCACAAAAAGAATTTTTGGCCAGACGAAACCATGTCCCGCTGACCCCAATTCGTGCGACATGCGCCAGGCAATATCCGGTTTGTTCCCGTGCGGTATCGGTTCATACAGAAGACGCCACCATGACTGAAGCATCCAGTCCGCCAGGGGGTATGTTGACACGAGAATATGATCCTGCACCGATTGTGACCAAGTGTTCTCATTCCCTGCCAGATTTATCCCGTCGACGATGATCCGGAACTGGGCCATGGTCGATCGCACTTCCGGTGCCCCGAAGTCGTATCCGGTCCATTGTTGATGCAACTCCAAACTATTCATCGCGGGCCTGCCATTCTTTGACTACTTCATTCGAAAACGGATCTGATTCCGGCATCGGATATCCGTGGTAAGTTCCCATCGCACGATTTTCCAATTGTGCCTCCAATGGAATTCCGTCTTTGGTTACAGCCCAGATATTCTGCGGCCAGTCGCCTCTTACTTGGTCGCTGACCATCCCCTTGCGCAAACCGGCCTTCAGGAATTCCAGTGCTTCCTGGCGCGAAAAGATCTGCACAGTGTCACAGAGCGATTTTGCCGGTCGTTGACCGGCTGGTGGCGTCAATCCGAAATCGCCGGGATTCCTTTTATGCTCGGGGTTGCCGGTGTAGGCGACTTTGTTTTCAAGCACATCGACTCCGAGGGTTTTAGCATCCTCGCGACTGCGCATCTTTCTCTTGCTGTTGAAATGTCCCGGTCTTCGTTGCATTTCGTCTTTGAGAATTGATTGCGTACAGTGAGAAATCCTGTCTTCGTCGATGCTGCCAGTGACCGTGTAAAATACAAGAATTGCGATTGGTGACAAACACACGTCCCCTGTACATCTTTACTCTTTCACTACTTGTCCATCATGATCAACCGAGCCTTTATCCACATCACAGGTCAACCCGGCGAGGGCAAGACCACACTGATCGAAGCTGCGCTTGCCTCCATGCCCTACGAAAATCTCTTTTGCGTGCATGCTGCCCGCGAAAGCACGCTCCGGGAGCCGAAGGAAATCACTTCCCGGAACGACCCCCACCTGACACGGTATGACAAAGCCGGAGCGGTGTACAGTATGTTGTATCGTTTTCCGGCGGAGGGGTTCCATGACAGCACCGATTTCTATGAGAGCGTGACGATTTCGGATTATTCGGATATCATCTTCATCGAGGAGGATTCACCGCTCG
>JAFGMN010000211.1 GCA_016927515.1 candidate division CSSED10-310 bacterium
GCGCCAGGATACACCAGGCTCCGGATATCGTCGCCATTCCATCCCGCGGTATCGAACTGAAAAGCCGGTTCGCACCCGGTCCGCTCGTTCAACCCTCGCGACTCACCGGAATGCATACGTTTGACGATGCTCTGGTCTGGTTCCGGCAGGGAAAACCAACGGATCATGCACCCGGTATTATCGATATGTACCCGACCATCATGCAATACTTCGGTCTCGATCCCGGGGCCGCTCAAGGAACGTGTTTCATTCACTGGTAGGAAGGAGCAAACCTATGTCACCTCTAATCTCACCGCACGGCGGACGATTGATCAACCGGATCCTGACCGGATCAGAACGACTTGAAGCCATCGATCTGGCCAAAAGCCTGAAAAAAATCACGTTGAATTCCCGCGAAATCGCCGACCTGGAAATGATCTCCAACGGCGCATTCAGCCCACTGCAGGGATTCGTCAATTCCAAAGATTACGAAAGCATTCTTCACAGCATGCACCTGACAAACGGTCTACCCTGGACAATCCCCGTCACACTGTCCCTCCCCGCTTCCGGTAAGGAAAAAATAAACGAAGGTGATCTACTCGCCATGTATGGCGTTGGTGACACATGCCTCGGCATCCTGGATGTCGAGGAAATATACCCCGCAGATAAAGCTCGCGAAGCACTGCAGGTCTATAAAACCCAGGATGAAGCACATCCCGGTGTCGCAGCGCTTCTTCAGCAAGGTGACTATTACGTCGCAGGTAAAATCAGCCTGTTCGACCGCATCGTTCACTCCGACCTCACCCGATACCGGCTGGATCCCCGTGAAACACGGGTTCTGTTCGAGCAAAAAGGATGGTCAACCATCGCCGCGTTCCAAACACGGAATCCCGTGCACCGCGCTCACGAATACATCCAGAAATGCGCCATGGAAATTGTCGACGGCCTGCTACTGCACCCCCTGGTCGGAGCAACCAAATCCGACGATATTCCCGCCGATGTACGAATGAAATGCTATGAAGTGATCCTCGAACACTACTACCCCAAAGACCGGGTCGTCTTGTCTGTCATGCCAGCCAATATGCGGTACGCCGGACCCAAGGAAGCGATTATGCACGCCATCATCCGGAAAAATTACGGCGTTTCCCACTTTATCGTCGGCCGCGACCATGCCGGCGTCGGCAACTATTACGGCACCTACGATGCTCATTATATCTTCCGCGAATTCGATCCCAAAGCCATCGATATTACTCCCCTATTTTTCGATTATACCTTCTTCTGTAAAAAGTGTGGCGGAATGGCCAGCACAAAGACCTGCCCCCACGACAAGGATCAGCACATCATGCTGTCTGGAACGAAAGTACGTGAACTGTTGAAACAGGGAATCATCCCGCCCGATGAGTTCACGCGGCCGGAAGTCGCCCAGGTCCTGATCGACAGCATGAAGTAGCACCCCAGTGGATAATTTCAGAAATCAAATCACTCGACCAATCCGAGTCGATCTGCATATTCATACGACGGCATCGGACGGAACGGATGCTCCGGCCGATATCGTAAAGATGGCTGCCGAACGGTCGATCCGCATCCTGGCCGTGACCGACCACGATACAATCGACGGGCTTCCGGAAGCCATCGCTGCGGGAAAGCGGTTGGGAGTAACGGTGATACCGGGAATCGAAATCAGCGCTGGATTCGATGGCCAGTCCGTGCATATCCTGGGACTCGGCATCCGGTCACCGGATCCGGCCTTTTTGGCAATGCTGCAGCGGATTCGGGAGGGACGAAACACGCGAAACCCCCGAATCATTCACAAGCTGCAGCTTCTCGGTTATCCGGTGACCGTCGAAGACGTTCAAGCCTGCGCCGGCGGCGATATCCTGGGCCGGTTGCATATCGCCCAGGCCTTGGTCAACCGGGGACTGGTGCCCTCCATCGATCATGCATTCAGTCACTTGTTGGTTCGAGGCGGAGCGGCCTACGTCGAGCGATATCGACCCGATGCCGCCGAGGCCGCCGATCACATTCGCCATTCCGGTGGACAGCCCGTTCTGGCTCATCCTGGATTGATGCGCTTTGACGGCGATCTCCACCGATTGCACGGGTATATTGTGCGGTTGAAAGCAATGGGACTCGATGCGATGGAAACCCATTATTCGGGGCATTCGCGGAGTGTTTACGCAGCGCTCAAACAGTTCGCACGGGAACTCAGTATGATTGAATCCGCGGGGAGCGATTACCATGGTGGGCACAAATCCAGTCAACTGGGTATCGGCTGTTGCGGTGAACCCATTGACGCCGGTGATGTGGAACCGCTGCTGAAGCGCGTGTCCGTCGATCTGCCACTCGATATCAATGTATCGGCAGGGATTCGGGAGGACTGGGAACGATGACACGGCGCAAAATGGTGATCATCGGCCTGGATTGTGCGGAACCATCACTGGTGTTCGAGCGACTGGCCGATGTCGTTCCAACCTGTCGCGCGCTGAGCCGGAACGGTTTCGCCGCCCGGCTCCGATCGACCGATCCCCCGCTGACCATCCCCGCATGGGCCGCCATGACCACTGGCTGCGATCCCGGCCGACTCGGCTGCTATGGCCTGCGCAATCGGGAGTCCGCGGAGTATGACGCCCTGCGCATTGCGACATCCGATGCCATCGATGCCCCCCGGATATGGGACACACTGGGTGATTCGGGCTTGACATCGGTGATTGTCGGAGTTCCTCAGACGTATCCCGTTCATCCGATGCACGGCACCCTCGTGGCCGGTATGCTTGCACCCAGCACCCAGAGCAATTTCACTTGGCCTCCAGAGTTCCGAACAGAACTCCTCGGCCGTTTTCCCAACTACGCTCTGGATATCGAAAACTTCAGAACACTTGAACCGGATCGCCTCGCCCGGCGCATCGAATCCATGACCCGCACACGCTTCGCCTTGTTTCGCACCCTTCTCCAATCACGGGCATGGGATTTCGCGATGATGGTGGAAATCGGTCTGGACCGCCTGCATCACGCATTCTGGCATTATTGGGATCCCAATCACCCACTGCATCCCGGCGACACGGTCCTGGCCAGCGTTATACCCGATTATTACCGTCTGCTGGATTCGGAAATCCGGGATACGCTTTCGGTTCTCCCGGACGATACCGCCGTCCTGGTCGTCTCCGACCACGGCGCTCAACCCATGCGCGGCGGCATCAGAATCAACCAATGGTTGATTCAAAACGGATTCCTGACACTGAAAACAACACCTACCCAAGAACTCCCGCTAACACCGGACCTCGTCGATTGGCGCCGGACCCACGCGTGGGGTGAAGGTGGATATTTCGGCCGGATTTTTCTCAATGTCTCCGGCCGCGAACCACACGGCATCATCCCCTGCGATTCCGTAAATCGCGTGCGCGAAGATATCGCCATCCGCCTTGAATCGATGATGGAACCGGTAA
>JAFGMN010000212.1 GCA_016927515.1 candidate division CSSED10-310 bacterium
GAGCGCCGCCGGTCACCATGACCCAGTCCCCGGGAGATAACGGTTCGCCGGTCAAGCGTTCGAGTTCCATCGGCGCATCCACCAGTTCCAGTTGGACCTTCCCCCGCGCGGAGATACCCATTTCAAGCGGTCCATCCAAGAAAAACTCGCGGATCAGCGCGTGGATATCCGGTTCAAACCGCCGGTCGGCATCGAGATCGATGATCTTGCACCGCGTCTCCGGCCATTCATGCTGCAGCGTTTTGACCATGCCGGCCAAAGCGCCTGTGATCGGTTGATAATCGATTGCCCTCCCGCTGAGTCCGAACGCTCCGTCCAGCCGCACAACCGATAGAAGCATCGGTTTCCTCCCGTCGACGACCTCCTTGGACCTCAGGCTTTTTCCAGCCATGCGCATCAGGTGGAACATATTGTTCAGCGTTTCCATATTGCAGGTATCCCGGGGACCCACAATGATGACACCGGCAATCTGGTCGGGACTTTCGACGAACTCCAGATAATCCAGGGATACGAGCCGGCAGGGAATGTATTGGTTTTCGAATTCTTCGAAAATCAACTCGCTGAGCCCGCAGTCGTCGCGCGTAATCCAGATTTCGGCATGTTCGGGGAATTCCACTTTCGGCCGTTGATCGTCCAGCGGCACCACGCGGAGCGTTTTCCGGTTCATTTTAAACGGAATCGTCACTGCTGCCGGCGCTGGGGGTGCCGCCGGTCTCGTCTGTGGCCGGTCCAGCCCTGGTTTGGGTCCTTTTTTCAACACGGGTTTCGGCACGTCACGATCCGCTGGCCGTGGTTCTGGACGGGCGGCTGGCCGTGGAGCCGCTTTTTGTTCATCGGCGGGACCCACAGCCGGTTCCGATGCCGCACCGGGTTTCATGGTTTCGCGGGGTGCCACCGATACGGGGGGCGGCGGTTCCGCCGGGCGCTGCCGGGATTCCGTTGGACCCGTGCCCGTGATGATCGGCCCGGTTTTCGTCCGGGCCGGCAGCGATGCGTGGACACGCCCGACAATGGCGATGATATCCCTCACTGTTCGAATCGCTGCGATTTCATCGGGTTGAACACCGGGAAGATCGCTGAACCGCTCCTGCAACCCGGACAGGATCTCGACACGTTTGATCGAATCGATCCCCAGATCGGTTTCGAGTTCCATTTCCGGTTCAAGCAGATCCACCGGGTAGCCGGTTTTCTCCGCAATGATGCCGAGAATGATATATTTTTCGCTGGTCGGTCCGGTGCTGCTCTTGCTGTCGATCGGTTGTGTATCGAAAATACCTTTTTTCTTTGTGATGGAATTGATCGTCACCGCATCACTGGGTGTCGCCGGAGTGGTTTGTGCAGACGGTGTTGCTGCTTTCGGAGCCGTGGCGGTGGGGGGTATGTATCCGGTGAAGGCACTGGGTGCCGATACCGCACGGATGCTTTGCTGGACCTGAAATTGTCCGGCGGCGTCGATGATATCGCCGAGTGTCCGGATTGTGCTCATCGTTTCCGGACCAATGGGGGGTAAACCTGGGATCCGGTCCTGGAGCGCCGACAGAATTTCGACGCGTTTGATCGAATCGATCCCGAGGTCGGCGTCGAGTTCCATTCCGGGTTCCAGCAACTCTGAAGGGTAACCGGTTTTTTCCGCCACGACGGCCAGCACCGCACCATGATGCTGCTGAGGATTGATTTCCAGCGGTCGGATCGCCGATCCCGTCGGCACTGGAACGCGTGTATCCGGTATCGGGACCCCCGCTGTGATTTTCATATGCTGGCCGAGCCGTGTCACGATATCGTTCAGGGTGCGTATTGATGCCATCACGTCCGGACCGATGGGTGGCAATCCGGGGATGCGGTCCTGGAGCGCTGACAGGATTTCGACGCGTTTGATCGAATCGATCCCGAGGTCGGCATCGAGTTCCATGGTTAGTTCCAGCAGATCGGAGGGATAGCCGGTTTTTTCCGCTACCACGCTGCGCAGTAGGTCGGCGATGGAATCCGTTTCTGCGGTTGAGGGAGCCGTTCCCCGATCCGTCGTCGATGCGGCTGTCGGAGCTGACACCGTGACCGGGATCGTCGGCAGGGGTTGAAGTGTGCGGAGGTGGGTTGGGGAAACCGGGTTCCACTGACCGGTGAGCACTCCCTGTTGCTGGTTGATCAGGCTTTGGAACGCTCGTTGTGCATCCTGCTGTCCGGTCAGAAACTGCTGATGCAGCAGAGCGGTTTGTTCCTGAAGCCGTTGTAATCCGATGAGGTTTTCCTGAATTGCGGTAAACGCTGCCGCCGGTGGAAGATACCTTCCCGGCTCGCCGCTGGCGGGATACGCCGATGCTGCGCCGGTGCCATCGCGGGTGATGGTATAGGCCGGCAGTGGCGGTTTTTCTTTCCGATAATTTTGTCCGGTAATCATCACTGCCAGTCCAGTCCGGGCATTGGATGTGCGTGTCTGAGTCTGCACCCCATCATCCCATGCCGTCAGGTTGACGGGATAACCCAGTGTAACGAGCCGGGCCAACACACGCGCCATATCCTCCATGCCATTTTTCTTGCCCGCCGATGCGTCCAGGGTCACGGTAACCACCGGTTCACTCTCCAGAATTTGATCGATCAGCCCGGTCATGCGCCGCCCAGGTCCGATCTCCACAAATGTCCGGACCCCATCCGCCCACATCTGTTTGATCTCATCGACAAATTCAACGGGATTTTCGAGCTGGGCCGCGAGTATGTCGCGGATTTGTTTCTGCTGCCGTGGATACTCCTGTGCCGTGGTATTGGAATACACGGGAAACGCTGGTTTACCGAACTTGACCTGATTCAGATATTCACCGAATGGCCGTGTAGCATCGGCGACGAGGGGGCTGTGGAACGCGGCAGAGACATGGAGCGGAATGATCCGCATGTTTCTTTTTGTAAATGCCGTGAGCGCGCGTTGAATCTCGCTTCCGACGCCGGAAATGACACCTTGGGACGGTGCGTTTCGATTGGCGATGACAAGATCCAGTTTCTCTTCTTCGATCACGTTCCGAATATCGTCAAGCGGAACGGTGACCGCGGCCATGCCGCCCCGATCCCGATCTTCGCCGCTCATCAATTTGCCACGGTGCGATGACAGGAAATGGAAGTCGTCGGTGTTCAGCATACCGGAGGCACACAGGGCGCAGATTTCACCGTAGCTGTGGCCGGCCGCCGCCTGGACGGTCACGCCGAACCGATCGTGGAGCGTTCGCCATGCACCGATGCTCACGGCACCAATCCCCGGTTGTGCGTATTCGGTTCGCATCA
>JAFGMN010000213.1 GCA_016927515.1 candidate division CSSED10-310 bacterium
AATTCGAAGCTGTTGCGGCGGAAACGGGTTCGGACTATGCCTCTACCGCATGGGCCAATGCCGGCATCGCCTGGTTGAAGCTCCGTGAACCCGCAGCGGCATGGGAACGGCTGGAAGCCGCGCTGGCGCGTGAGGGCGGGCTGAAGGATCGACCGATTTACATGCTGTATGCGGCGGAGGTGCTGTTCCGGTTGCAGCGGTATGAAGCATCGATCGGGATGTTCGAGACGCTGGTTCAGATGGCTGGTACGGAGACGTTTGATGCAGAGATCATCCGGGGTCTTGCGTGGAATTATTACGCGATGAAACAATGGGATCGGGCGGCGGAGTATTTCACCCAATCGGCTCATCGTTTCCCGGATTCGGAGCATCATGCTGAATCGCTGTTGCGCACTGCTGAATGCTTGTTCAATATGGGTCAGTATGAACGGGCCAAAGTGGGGTTCGCCGCATTGATCGACGGGTATCCATTGCATCCGGAAGCGTTCGAGGCTCGCCTTCTGAATGCTCGGGCGGATTGGGTACGCGGGGATGTCACCAGCGGGTTGGCGGGTCTGGAGGAAGCATTGCGGTATGCACCGGATCCCGAAACTCGACAGAGGGTCCGGTTAACACTGGGTGACTGGTATCAGGAACAGGCCCGGTATGCAGAAGCGATGGACCAGTTCCGGCAGGCGTATCTCGAAGCACCCCATAGCGGGATGGCACCCGCCACACTGCTCAAACAAGCCGACAACCTGTATAACATGGAGATGTATACTGAGAGTGCCGATGTATACCGCACCGTGATTCGTCAGTTTCCAGATCATGCTCTGGCCGGTGATGCGCAATATGCCATCGGCCTGATCTATTTCCGGCAGGGGCGTCTGGATGACTATTTCGATGAATGCCTGCAGACAGCGGATCGCTATCCCGGAACGCGGCATGGTGCGCTGGCGCTTCAAGGTGCCTCGGCTCTGCTGATTGAACAGAACCGGTTCGATGAGGCCACCCGTCTGCTCCGCCGCCTTCTGACCGACTACGGGAACCATGTGGATCGCCAGATGATCATGTTCCGGCTCGGTGAAACGCTGATGGGTTCCGGTCGCGTCGAAGAGGCGGAACCTATCTTCCGCGATTTGCTGGCAGACGCACCCCGGGGGCGGTTTGGTGCCGATGCATCACTTGTTTTGGCAGAGATTATCTGGGCGCGCGAGGAGCCGGATCAGGCGATTGCGCTGGTGATGGATGTCGTCGAGAATTTTCCAACGCATCCCCGGCGTGGAGAGGCTCAGCGGAAAGCGGCGGACATGATGGCTGATCGCGGAAACTGGCGGGAAGCCGAACGGTTGTGGGTGGCATTCATCGCCGATCAGCCGGAAGCGCCGGATGTGGGTGATGCGCATATTGCGTTGGCTGGTATTCTGGTGACGCAGAACCGGTTGGAGGAGGCGCGGGAGCATGTCGAATGGGCGGTTGCCCAGAAAGACCGGAGAGTGATTGCATCCGGTCGAATATTTGAGAGTATAATACTTGAAAAGCAAGGGAATACAGACGATGCATTAAAGGGTTACTTGAAGATTGGATATGTATTTCCGGATCAGCATGATATCATGCTTGAGGCCTGGTTGCGGGCGGCGGGGATTTTGCGGAGCCAGGGGAAGGTGGCGCAAGCTGATCGGATGCTGGAGAAGGCTGAGGAATTGGCCGATACTGCTAGTCGCAGGCAACGGTTGCAGATCGTGATGCGTGAACTCGGATTATCTGGAGGAGCGGAATGAACTTGTTCGAAAGCCTTGCGAAGGGCGGACCGATGATGATTTTCATCGGAATGTGTTCGATTGTGATGGTGGCGGTAACTATTGAGCGTTGGGTACGGCTGGGTGACGATCGGATTTTGCCGTCGGGTTTACGGGATCGGATCCTTGAATTGCTTCGATTGCGTCGGTATAGCGAAGCGATGATGGAATGTGAGGGCCGGACGGAGATTGGTCTGGAGGTGATTCGCAGTGGGATGAGCCGAGCCGGTGCATCGCGTGAAATCATCCGGGAGCATTTTGAGAACGCGGGTCGGCAGGTGAATCAAGCGTTGAACCGGTGGCTCGGGATGTTGGCCACGGTCGCCAGTATCTCGCCGTTGCTGGGTTTGATGGGTACGGTCCTGGGAATGATCCGGGTATTCCGGGTGATATCGATTCAGGGTGTTGGTGATCCCGGCGCGTTGTCCGGGGGTATTTCCGAAGCGCTTCTGACGACGGCGGCGGGGCTTGCTGTCGGTATTCCATCGTTGATTATTCATAATTACTTCGTTCAGCGAGTGGAACGAGCGAACTACCGGCTGGAAAAGTTTGCAGCGGATGTGCTGGAACTCCTGGATCGCGACGGCCCACTGGATACGGAATCAGCCGGGAACACGCCATGAATTTTTCACGCCGTCCGCCGGTGCGTCCTGATCTGAACATCACGCCGCTCATCGACGTGGTGTTGATGTTGCTTATCTTCTTTATGATATCCACCAGTTTCATTTTCCAACCGGGGATCATGATCCGATTACCCCGGGCGGATCACAGCGATTCGACCACTCAGCAAGGTGCGCAAGTGATGATCACGGCCGAAGAGGATATCTATTTTGACCGGATCCGGTCGACGATGGCTGAACTGGAAACGCAGATGCGGCAGTATCCGGACAAGAGCCTGCTGTTGATCAAGGCGGATCAGAATGTTCCGCACGGCACAGTGGTGCAAGCGATGAATCATGCCAAGAATGCCGGTTTCCAGCGGATTGCGATTGCCACCCGGCCTGTTGGGGAGTAGGGCGGCGGGAGTGAGAGCGGAACGGATGCAGGATGGGCGGCGTGTTGGGAGTGGATTTGCGGGCGATCACCTGATTCGTACGGCGTTCCTTGTGTCGATCCTGATGCATGGATTGGTCTTGTGGATCCTGCCGGGATGGCGGTTGATGGAGCGCGTGCAGGAATCGGATTGGCTTGTGGTTGACCTGTTACCTCCTCCCGAAATCAATCCCGAACCGGTTGCTGCAGCAGCCGATGGTGATGCGGGGAACACCGGTGGTGATCGGTTGGGAGATTCGCCGCTGTTTCCAAGTCCTCCTGTGTGGGTGCCGGAACGGATGAATGCCGGCGAGGTTGAGTCCGTTGCGATGAAATTTACCATACCGATCGACCGGTTACCGGAACGAGCGGGTTCGGGATCGGGTGATCCTGGGGACGTGTTGGCGGACTATGATCGGGCCGTGGGAACGTCATTTGCGCCATCGGGTTTACGACCGCCGGAACTGCCGTGGCAGCCGTCGGTTCAGCCGGTGGACACGCCGGAACCGTTGGATGGACCGGAATGGCGGATTACGGGTGAAGTGGCTCGTCGCCGTGTCATTTTCCGGCCGCCGTTGCCTCGGCCGGCGGAAGCGCTGAGCGGGACGGTGCACATCAAGTTTTGGGTGCTGCCGGATGGGACGATCGGAAAGATGGTACCGATCATGCGGGGTGATCCGGAACTCGAACGGGTGGCCATGGATTATCTCGAAAAATGGCGGTTTGAGGCGGTGGAATCGGCTGCCGGACTTCAGAGCGGCAGCGTACCGATCCGGTTCACGATCCGTCGGTAGGAATCGCGATCGGGTTCAGGATCCGGGAGTGAATGGGCGCGTCTCCGCCCCCATGTTTCTGCTAATCGTGAAGAAAATGGGCGAGTTTTTTCCGTAATATATCCGAATCCACGCGTTTCATGATCCGGTCAGCCTGTTCTTTATGCCCCATTTTCAACAAAAGTAAAATATAATCGCCGTACAAGGCGTGGCGGTCGCGATGATCGATAAAGACGCGCCGGGCGGCTGGATCGAGACTCATGGCTGTACGGCTGACGACGGCATCGGCGCGTTCGAATTCGTTTCGAGCCAATTGGAATTTCTGATCATTCAGGAATACACGACCGAGTTGAGAACGGGTTTGCCAGATCAGCCGAGGGATACGGGTTTCATCGGCCTTGATTGCGGCTGTTTCGCGGACTTTGAGTTCATCATCCGCTTTTTCCAGGCCCATGAATATCCGTCCGAGAACCATCAATCGTTCGACATCGGTGACTTTATTCAGTTGGGAATCACCACTCCGCTCCAACGATTGCATGATTTCCATGGCATTTGAAAACTGACCTTGATCGATCTCCATGACAGCCTGACGAAGCCGGGCATGGATTAATCCTCGGCGATTCGGCAACATCTCAGCCGTATTCAAAGCGGATTTCACCAACACAACACTTTTTTCTTTCATGCCGCGTGCATAGTAAATGTCTGAACGCAGCAGGTCCAATTCGATCCGTACATAACTGGCGGTGTCCCGAGGAATCAGTTCGTCGGCCACCCGACTGATTTCCCGTGCTTCATCGAGAAAACCGATATGCAGGCGCAGAGCAGCTGTCCGGGTCATAATTTCGGTCTGCAGAACGGCATCTTCGAGGCTGACAGCGCCGTTCAGTGCATCTTCATAGCACAGAAGCGATTGAGAGTATTCGCCGATGTCCTCATATACCGATCCCAATCCGAAGACATTGAGGGTCATCAATGGAAGATTCTGAATGCTTTCAGCGCATTTCAGACCGCTCTCGAAAAACCGGAACGACTCCATGTGCCGGAACAAGTGCCGATAGGTGAATCCAAGGCGATATAGTGTATCGGATTCCCACTCAATCAACCGGTGATCCCGAGCGATATCCAGCGCTTCTGCATACGCGTCGAGCGCATTTTCATACTCCGACAATTCCATCCAAACGCTGCCCAGATTGTGTAGACTGTACAGCTCGCCCTGACCTTTGTTGAAATCGCGGTCCAGAAGCAACGCTTTGTTGTAAAACCGAGCGGCTTCCCGCAAATTGTGTTCATGCCGGTATGCGGTACCGATATTGGAATACAGCTCAGCCATGGACGGGCGGTCGTTTGTTTCCTGGTAAATCCGCAGAGCATCTTTCCAGCGATCCCGTGCCGCATCATAAAATTTTTCCCGGAACAGCAGCATGCCCATTTCTTCGTGGGCCTTGGCTTCGCCTTGGGAGTTTTCATTCTGATGATGGAGTTTTAACGCTTTTTGAAGTTGCTTGAGATGCTTCTTCAACGGCCGGTTCGCCTGAACCGGTATCATCGGATCTTTGGAGCCAAACCATAACAGAAATGCAGATGCCATGAGAGTGCTTTATGTGATTGATTCCCAGTGTTTAAAAGGGAATATCATCGTCTTCCAGAGGCGCTTGATCGTCGTAGGAATCGAATGGTGGTTCATTCCGGGATCCTTGAGCGTGTCCCGGATAATTACCTCCTGCTGCAACCCCACGGGCGGGTCCGGGCTCGTCGGGTGCCTGAGATCGAGCCGGGCCAGCAGTATCGCGGGCTGACAACATAAACAGCTCTCTGACGCGAACTTCCAATTTGCTGCGCTTCTGATTGTCCTGACCCTGCCACTCCCGGTATTCCAGCGAACCCCGGACACAAATCCGTTGCCCCTTGCTCAAATACCGCTCCGCGGTCTGGGCCAGACGATCCCACGCATTCAAATCGATCCAGTTCGTCCGCTGTTCCCTCTCCCCTGACTGACGATTCGTCCATGTATCATTGACAGCAAGCCGCATCTTGGCGACTTTAATGCCTGAAGGTGTTGTCCGTATCTCCGGATCCGCGCCGAGATTACCAATCAAAACGACCAGATTGAACATATTATCCTCCCAGTAAAGGTCTCCTCTATAATGTATATGAAAAGGATGCGATTATCCACTGCTATTCGAGTTCGTCCATAAATGAACCCGGTATCCGCTGGGCCGCCGTCCCCTCCACTTCATGAATCATCAATGCGATCGATTCAACAATCAACAGGATCTGCTCGACATGCCGACCAGATAACGACCGTGTCATCGATCGAAACCGGTCCAAAGGCATTCCTGCTGCCAGTAACGGTCGCACAGCACGATACTCTCGCATCGCATCCAACAACACAGCCGGTGCTTGCTTTTCTTCCAGCGATGCAATGTACAAATCGACGAAATCCAGGTGAAGCACGTCCGCAATCTTACTGAGAAATGCGGGCGTAGGAACCGTTTCGCCCTTTTCCACCTTGTTCAGATACGCGCTCGAAACACCCGATTGATCGGCAACGCCTTTTTGTTTCAGCTTCAGCGATTCCCTTCGCTGCCGGAGAATCACACCCAGTTCGTTCATACCGGCCCTCACAGATTAACCAGCCGATTAAATTATTGATTAACCGTTCGGTTAAGTCAAGGAAAAAATCAACTGAACGGTTGGGTAAGAAAAGAAAGAAAATTAACCAAATATTCAAATATTCTAAAAATGCTAAAACTATCAAAAGCGGGGCTTTAAATGCAAATATTTTTTTCTTAAAACTTGACTTTTATATTTATATATCTTTTTAATAGAGACAGGCATTTCGACGAGGATTTTTAAGTGATAGGTTGCGCGGCGAGAGGAGGAACTGATGGAAGCGATTGAGCCGGTCCGTGAATCGTGTTGTCAGGGTGTAAGTCTTTTCAATGTATTTGTCATTGGGATGGATGCGTATCATGTGCAGAGCAGTCTGACATCGGCGTATTGGAGTTCGCGGAAGGCGTTGGGATTGATTTCGGTTTTGCCGGCGCAGGATGGTGAGGATGGGATTGAGGTAACGGGAGCGAACAGTGCGGTGATTCATGTTCAGAGTGTAACGGGAGGGCATGAGCCGCATGATCTTGTATCCGTCAGGAATTCGATGAAGCAGTATCGGGATGCTGTGCAGGAGATGGTGCAGGGTGCGCAGGTGAACATTCTGTGTGCCACGTTGGGGGATTCGTTTTCATCGGGGATAACGCCGGTGGTATCGCAGGTATCAGCGCAATCGGGAGCGGTGACGGTGGGGTTGTTGGCGTTGCCGCATCCGGATGATGGGCATAAGTACATGCATCATTCGAAGTGGGCGTTGGAATACACTCGACCGAATCTTGATGCGTTGATCATGTTGCCGATGGAGATCATCTACAATGTGTTTTCGGGTTCAACGATGACGCAAAACATGGGGGAACGGATATCCGAGATGATATCTCAGGTTTTAAGGGGCATCACGGACGCGATGATCATGCCGGGTTTCAGGACCTGTTCTCGCCCGGATGATATTGCCGGGTTTTTCCGTGGAGCCGGTGAGATTCTGGTTGGATGCCAGGCGATAGAATATGGACCGAACGGACCCTGTGATGCCATTCATCGGTGCATTCATCATCCTTTCCATGCGTTGCGGCGATTTGAGGGTGCACAGAAAGTGCTTGTCTCGGTCTGTTGTGGAGAAGCCGGTTTACCGATGGAGGAGTATTTGCGGATTGGTCAGTTTTGCCGAAACGAGTTGGGAAATGAAACGGATGTCCTTGTGGGTCCGTTTCCGTCGGATCGTCGGGGAGAGAAGCCGTTTGTTGTTGTGTTTGGCCGGGACCTGATTGAGAAGCGACGGGACGGATTTGATTATCCGGTAGCGGAGTTACCGCCTGAGAAAGCGCCGCCGCGGTTGCCTGCGTACTACCGGAAATATTACGGCGCATCGAGGAGCGTGATGGGTCATGACGTATCGAATTTCTGATCATTGCAGTCGCATGGTGAAGGTGGCGTTGCCGGTGTTTTTCTTGATGGCAGTTCTGTTTGCATGTGCATTCAGGGGTACCATTGAAGCAGCGGAAACGGAACAGAGTGCTGAGATTGCCGGTATGAGTCGGATGGAGCAAGCGCTTTGGGGGTTGAATCCCTGATTACGCGGGGCGGGGAATTGAGGGAGGTCATCTATGCATGTTGAGCACTCGGGAAACACGCGTTTTCAAGTGGCTATGATTATCGGCATGAGTCTGGCCGCTGTGCTGATGGTGCTTCGCCTGACTCAGTTTTCGATCATTCAAACCTCCGAATGGCGTCAGCGTGCGCATGACCGGATCATTCGCACGATCGAAATCGAACCTGTACGGGGCCGGATTCTGGCTTCGGATGGGACGACCGTTCTGGCAGAGAGCGCTGTGTCAGTATCTGTTGCCGCGGATAACTGCGCTCTGCGTGGGACGGGCAAAGAATGTATCATTGCGAACAGGCTGGCGGATATCTTCGATGTTCCGCCCGAGTCGATCATTTCCAAAGTGCATTCCC
>JAFGMN010000214.1 GCA_016927515.1 candidate division CSSED10-310 bacterium
CCAAGAAAGTCGTTTCCGACACTCCAGACACCATCTTCGTTAATCCCTGGAAAATCGACGATCTGCGGTCGAAAACAATCGAAGAACGCGCTTTCCGCCGGTACAAACAGGCGACCGGTATTGAAGTGTCCCGTCCGGTCACGCTGCTCGACGACGAAATCACCCCGGACAACGTGCGAAAATTGGCGAATCATGGCGGATGGGTGATGAAACGCTGGAATTCCACGGGAGGGAAGGGCGTGTTCATGCACGTCAACGACACAGTTGCGAAATCCGTGGCGATGAAGCTCTATCAGAAGTACGATGGACGGCATATGCTCGTTTTGAATGCCGAGCAGATGGAAGAAGAGCTGAAGAAGTTCGAGAATTTTAAGGAAGATACATCGATCCAGCAAATGCGATTCGTCGATGCCCGGGATCTTGGCGGCGGAAAACGATTGGCATACGACACGCGGATTAATGTGCTGTACGATCCCAAGAACAAAAAGTGGGAATTCCTGTCCGGAATGAGCCGATCGGTTCCGTGCGGCAAAATGATTGAAAACGGAAATAGCTTGCTGACAAATGTCAGTATGGGAGCAGAGATCAGTCCTTTGATCATGGGCCATGTGAAAAAAGGCGCTGATCGCAGCGAAATGAAGTTCGGTCCGATTCTGACGGCACTCAATCAGGGCAAGACCGAAGTGGAAATCGGCTGAATCCCGGCCGAAATGCATTGAAACAAACTGCGGCCGGACATACACGTCCGGCCGTTTTCGTCATTCTAAGGAGGATGCTTCGATGTTTTATCGTGGTGAAGATTTACGGTTGACCGATGGAGGTCTGGGCCAAGAGGCGATCATTCCGTGCTACGATGAGTCGCCGACATGGCTCGTCGACAATGCCTGGGAGAAAGCCATGGTAGTTGGTCAGAATGCCCTCTCGGCATATATGAAATTCTGCAAAGATGAAAATCTACCTCACAGTTATCTTCTGGGACTGGATATCCTGTTCATGGGGAAAATCGATCCGAACAATAATCGACGTCTGATCGATCTACGGCCGACGCTCGTGGAGGGTCCATGTTGCAATTCTTACCCTGCGTGCCCTGCCGTTGACGCGCTCAAACTGTATCGGCGTTTGCAGGCCAAGGGATTCGATCCGGATCGCGTGGAATATCCCAGTCATCCAACCATGGTCCGTCAGAAAATCGCCAACTTGCTTATCGGTCTCCATCATCGTCAAGGCGGAACCGGCATGCCGAGAGTCGCCGTGTTTACACGACCTTATCCCGAAAGCGAAGAAGAAACAGCTCATATTGAGATGCTGAAAGCGTTCCGAAAAGCCGGAATGGAGGCATGGCGAATCACTCCAGATGAAAATCCCGAAGTTCATAACGGCAAGCTGTGGGTTCATGGAAAGCCTATCGATGTTGTCTATCGACGGATTGAGCGGATCCACGTGCCGGTTTTCTATGGAGAAACCCTCGGGAACAAAATCATTCATGAAACACCGGATACGTTATTTGTGAATCCTTGGAAAATTGACGATCTGCGGTCCAAAACCATCGAGGAACGTGCGTTCCGACGATGGGAAGCGATGCATCCCGATCAGCCGGTATCCCGTCCGAAAACACTCCTGGACGATGAAGTGACGCCAGAAAATGTGGCGGAATTGGCCGCATATGGCGGTTGGGTCATGAAGAAATGGAATTCCACAGGAGGAAAGGGTGTTTTTCTCCATTTTAACCGGAAGGTCTCCGATCCTGCCGTCCACTATCTCTACCTGGACGCATCCGGGCGCCATATGATCCACCTGGATGAAGCTGGCGTCAAAAAAGAACTGGAAGCATTGAAAAACTTCCATGAAGATACGGCCGTTCAGCAGTTGAGATTGGTCGATGCCCGCGTGCTCAGTGATACTCAGCGTCTCGTCTACGATACCCGGATCAACGCCTTGTACAATCCCGAATTCGGTACATGGGACTTCATTTCTGGGATGTCGCGCAGCGTCGCATGCGGTCCCGATGTCACCAACGGCAACTCCTTGCTAACGAACATCTCCTCCGGCGCAGAAGTATCGCCGCTTGTCTTTGGTCATACGCGATCAGAAGAAGGCTCGAAAGATATCCAATTCGGGCCGATTCTGAAAGCCATTATGGAGAATCGTGACTCGATTACGTTTTAATGCGATTCATGCGGTCGCTGATACACTGCCAGAAGGGAGGTTCCCCACGGAAACGGGATCCGTGAACCCAGGGGTGTTTCGAGATTGAAGATCCATCCCATGACACGGTTGATAATCGGAGAGGGTATCCGGTGCACTTTGGCCAGCGTTTCAGCGATTTCTTGTTCGGACATGCCCGAATAATCCGGTTGCCATAGGCGGCTGATGTAATACAAAGGACTTAAAAGAAACATGAAATACCGGGACTGGATCAGATCCATCCCGGTTTTTTTCGCTATCGATACACAGTCCACCCGCGCGTACCGACGGTGATGCCCTGTTACCTCATCATTGATTGTCCAAAAAAACGACAGAGCCGGTACCGTGATAAAAAGCAATCCCCCAGGCCGAAGTACATCCCGAACCCTCCGGACAATATCAATATCCGCATCGATATGCTCGATAACGTCCATCAGGAACACGACGTCCCATCGATCGCGCCAACCCATGTCCATCAAATCGACATGGTATCGGTTCACATCATCACCGACACACTCCCGCGCCAGTTCGAGGGGACGCCGGTAGGAATCGCCCATGGCGCATTCACTAAACTGATATCGCTGATCCCGCTTCAGATACTGCACCCATCCGCCACATCCAGCTCCCAGATCGATGACACGCAAATCCGATTCCGTACGCTCGATCAGAGGGAGAAACCGCCGGAATGCATAATGTACAAACCGGTGCCTTCCCCGATGCCAAAAATGATGGGATTGTAAATCCATCAGAATGTCGAAAAGTGCGTCGTTATACTCATCAAGCGCTCGTGGAATCCCCGATGTCCGGATAAATATGCCATCATTTTCCCGTTTGAACAGCCCGTTCAGGATATCTTTCTGCACATGGGCATTCGTCATGAAGCCAACATTACACCAGCCCGATACTCCCTGCAAGCAGCGGTTCTCAGCGATCATCGCATCCGATGCCCGCAATCAGCGCGCTCAAAATCCTCAGATTTGAACTTAATTTTGAGCGAGAACGATCGTCACATTCCCAAGCTTTTGAGGAGGTCTTCGGCGCAAATCCGCGTTCATACCAGGACTTCCCATGTAAACCCATATTCCGTCATCAGGAAGATACTCATACTGCGAATTGACCGATTCCTGAATTTTAAAGAATCCCTCCAGGGTGACGGATCGAGCGACGATGACCTTCGGAGGAGCTTGATTGAGAACACGGACGAGTTCTTCCTGAATCCGAGGTCGATATTGGCGGATGATTTCAATATGCAGGAACGGAAAAAACGACGCGGGCTGGCATAACGCACCTCGCCCCGTCCAATCATCGAGAACCGTGCCATTTGGCCCAGCCAGCCGATGTACTTTAAAAATCACATCCATCTGATCTTTCCACCGGATTACCGGCGATGCCGGAAAGTGATCCATCCCCGATACAAATACAAGCATCGCAACACCCAGGGGTGCCCAGACCATTATGCGTCCTTTCGTTAAAACACTCCATCGACTGAGACCATCTATCCCCAACACGGCTCCGGTGAGTGCAATGATCAGGTAGTTATGCAGATACGGATTCGGTATCACCCAAACAATGAAGATGACCATGCAAATAAACAAGCAGGTGAACACCAGCATTGGCGGCACACACGCCAACTCACCGCCATCTGATCGACAGCACGCCACGCTGGTTTTCTGATGCTCGCAGCGACGTGTCCAATCCCAGATGATTCGCCCGATCCCGATACCCCAAATGACGATGAGAATCGAATCATCCATCAGCAAAGAGTCTGCCATGACACGCCACGAAAACCGGTAAATCCATCGGCCGTTTTCCAGGTAATTGCTTTGAATCATGGCATACAGAAACCCATACCGGGCAGTGATCGTCAGTCCGGCGATGATCACAAGAACCAACCCCATAGTTAGGATCATCAGTTCCTTAAGACGCCGCCGATGAATAATCATCGTAATCAGACAGATGACGCTCACCGGAAATACCGCTTTGACCGATGTGAACAGAGCAGCACCCAACAACATGCCAGCTCCCATCCGGCTCCACTCGTTCCAATGGACAGAATTCCCACACAAGAGGAAAACAGATGCAAGGACAATTGTCACCATGATGTTATCCGGACGGATTTCCAACCCCTTTTCAAACGTGACGGACGACATGCCGTACGTCAGCAATACCACCGGCTGCCACAACACAGACATCCGTGGCCGGATCAATCGCCAAATCAGAAAACCATTTAGTAAAACCAGTCCGAGGAACAAACAGCGTGCAGACAGGAAATAGTGGATGGAATCACCAAAATGGTAGTACAACGGGATTAGGAACGCATAATGAAGCGGTAAATGATGCTCAAAAAAATCAATATAGGGCACCATGCCATGAGCAATCGCCCGGGCGAGGTGAAGATGCTGGAGTTCGTCTGGACGAAATGACCGGGTAAACGCCTCTGTCACTAAAGCGAATGTCAATATAGATACAAATGTCCACATGAAAACGAGTATCCATATACCGGCTTTCTTTCCTGATGGATAGGCATTTTTCATGACTCTCTCCATGACTTCCAGTCAAAATTGGAGTATAGTGACGGTGAAATCGGGAATCAACAGAATTAAACGAAGACTTTTTTAACCGATTTCTAACAAAGCACTACTCATAAGGAGGTCATAATAGATGAAAAAATTGTTCGGTCTTTTCATTTTTTTCCTGATTGCCGGAAAATGCCTCGCCGATAACCCACTCAGTGATGCGGTGATTGGTGACGGCTTGATGGAAGCCCTTCGAGTCGGTATCGGAAACACAGTGACTTCCGTTTCCATGGAAGACGGCTACCTTGGAAATGAATTGATCCGGATACCCATGCCGGATTCGATTCAAAAAGTGGAAACATTGATCCGCGCCGCAGGGTACGGCGAAACTCTGGACAACTTCGTACAAAGCATGAACCGGGCCGCAGAAAAAGCGGCTCCCGAAGCGAAAGTCATGTTCCTGGATGCCATTGGTCAGATAACCCTTCCAGATGCTCGGAACATCCTCCAGGGCCGTGACAACGAAGCGACACTCTATTTCAGGGGAAAGACAGAAGACAAACTGGCAACGCTCTTTCAGCCCATCATTCAGAAATCCCTGGCGGATGTCGGAGTCACCCGGTATTACCAGGACCTGGAAAAAACGATTCAGACTCTTCCGGTTCAGGGCCTCGGAGATGTCAATCTTGAACAGTATGTAACTAATAAAGCACTGGACGGGTTGTTTACGGTTCTGGCTCAGGAAGAGAAAAAAATTCGGGAAAATCCGGAAGCCCAGGTCTCCGATTTACTGAAAAACGTGTTCGGCCACTAAACCTGGCATGCGAATCGGGAGCATCTTCGGCCAAGATTATGGTAATGAAACGGCTTCTGGTTGATGAACCATGTGCTCCTGTCGCCAACCATCTCTCCGCGAATCATCACTGCTGCCGGGGTTGCTAACATTAATTCGATCCGCGAAATCCGGATCTGAAACGAGACTCTCGGCTACGTGCTCCGCGATGATCCGAGCGATAATCTCATATCCATATCGATTGGGATGACAGCAATCATCCATGTATATTGGCTCAGGAATATCCCTATAAGCCATTGTCAAATCAAGATAATCTACTCCGCTTTCACGCAGTTTTTTACCCTCTGCCACCAAACATGGATATCCCTGCTGCACTCCCGGACGATACGGATGCGTCGCAGTAAACGCAATCGCCCTTTCCGTATCAGTCAATACCCGCCCGGGTTCATAGTATTGGTTTGGTTGAAGCGCATGAAAATACCGAATTCCGCGGGCATCGCATAGAGATTGCATCAATAGCGAGCAGGTTGCCCAGTGATGCGCCAGGGTTGGATACAGATCCGACGGCAGGGGATCCATTGTTGGCCCCGTCGTGATGTAGCGTTGAGCGACTTGACTGTTTTCTTCCATCATGGCGTGCTGGAGATCGAAAATCCGGCGCTGGTAGACCGCGTCGACCTGTTGCCAGGTAAAGCACCGGATAATGCTGAACCGGGGAAACCGACGGAAGAAAACAGCCCAGTCCCGTCGGCAATCGAGTGCAATTGTCCCTTTGCCAATCAGCCGCAGCATTTCCGAATCATAGATACCTAAGACACGCTGAGACCAGGCCCGAGGAAAATACAGATTGACTCCCTTTGGCATATTTTCTGCCGTAGGGAGTGCGACTTCATTGAATCCATCCACATTGATCACGACATCGATTGGAGCATCATGGGTCAACAGATACACTAACGACATAACTTGCTGAGGTTGCTTATATCCCCCCAGCGCTACACTGTGAAGATCCGCATCGATCCCGTGATCCTTCATTACATCGGTGATCACATTCTGTCCGGATAAATTGACACCTGCCGCAAACGACCCACCCATTATGTATATTGTTACTGCCGAAGGCCGCACCCGGTGCAGCAAATCAATCTTCCGTCCAAAAAATCCCATATCATTTCGATTCCCCGAGCGATGGGGATCATGAACAAAGCCTAGGTATGGGTGAATCACTTCGACGACGCCCCCACTCGTGTTCCATCCCTTCGAATCGACCATTTTACTCGGTGAAGCATCCGGTTTTGTTGGAAAGTCGTCAGGAGACATTTGAGCCACTCGATCCAGAGCAGCGTTCACATCTGTGAAGGGGTATGGATGGCGCATGACCATCCAATAAACACCATGAGTCAGCAATTCGCAGATCAAACAGCTCAGGGCAACCGTAACGCACGCAAACACTCCCCTTTTCAATACCATCGGCATCGCCTCACTTCCTCGTCGGCACACGCAATACGCACATCAATACTCCCGACCCGATGAGTCAATCATCGGAACGAATCGAACCGGTAAGACCGCCTTGCGTTCCAATCTCCCCTGCACCTTCGTCAGCAAGATCAGTTCCTGGCCCATCATCACATCCACAGGAATAATCATCCGTCCTCCTTCCGCCAGCTGCGCCTGCAGAGCATCCGGGATCCGGGAAGGCGCACACGTAACGATGATGGCATTAAACGGTGCATTTTCCGGCCATCCCAGGTACCCATCACTCGTCCGGACCTGAACATGCGTGTATCCTGTTGCTCTCAAAACTTCCCGGGCCTTCACCGCCAGCACGTCGTTGA
>JAFGMN010000215.1 GCA_016927515.1 candidate division CSSED10-310 bacterium
CCGGGTCCGGAAACCGATCCAGGTGCATTTGCCCGGATCGAACCGGAATGCCCCGGTGGATGGCGATGGCTGAACGCGCGGACACTGCAGTTCACACCTTCGAAACCCTGGCCGGCCTACACAACGATTACCGTGACATTGGATCGTACGGCTGTCGAGTTGCAAACCGTGATCTCGGCACCGGTTCGGACGCTACCGGAGCCGGGATCTGACGATGTCATGCCTGTCGAAACTGTGCAGGTGACCTTTCCCTATCCAGTGGATATCGATGCGCTGGCAAAACAGACCGAACTGCATATGTGGGATGTGTCGGCAACCGACGGACCGCCGCGGCGGGTTTTAACCCACCGCGATTTCACGATCAAGCCGTTTCCCTCGGATGATATGAATGGAAACTTCACGATTGCGATCATGTTGAACGAAGCGATTCCACATGGTACTCGCGTGCATATGCGGATTGCATTGACGGATCCGCCGGTGGAAGAAGCGTGTTTCACTCTGGATTTTACGACTTCCCGATCATTCTCGGTGGTGGCTGCCGGAGCTGGCAGTGTGTGGTTACCGTTAGGTTTTGACAGCCCAGCAGTGGGAATCGAACCGCTGACATTGTCAGTGAATCCACCCATGTTGCAGATCCGGTTGAGTTCCGTTCCTCGTCCCGTTTCATCGGTTGCGCTGTGGGATTTCGTGCATATCGCTCCCGATGTACCCAATATGGCCTTTCGAATGAATGATCGTATCATCGCGATTTCCGGCTCGTTTGAGCCGAATACCGTGTACCGTGCGACAATCCGGCCGACTCCATTGATGGAAGATCATCGCGGCCGCGCATTGACATTGAATGAACCCGTCTCGTTTCCGTTTGTTTTTCAGAAACCCGAAACCGTATTGCAATGGGATCGGACGATGGCTGTGGTGGAACGGTATGGACCGAAAACACTTCCATTGATGGGACGCGGGCATCAGGCGGCGGAATTGCGGATTTATCGAATCGATCCACTGGACGTGACACTGTGGCCATTCCCCGACGACCGGGTAAGGACGGAACCAGCGCAGCAACCCCCCCGGCAATCCGAGAATCGGGATTTTCATGAACAGACCCGGTTTGAAGACACGTGGGAACTCCAGCGCGCCTTGCGAACCCTTGGATCGCCTCTCGTGTCGGACCTGGTGGACCTGCCCTTCGATGCGATGGGTGCTTCCCGTGTGTATGGTCTGGATGTAGCGCCATTCCTGGAACAGGTGGAAGGGCGGGATGCGCCCGGCTCGTACCTTGCGGCGATTCAACCCGCGGATTCGGCCGGCGAAAGACAATGGATGCGGTTCCAGGTGACGGATTTATCCCTGACGACGGTGGAAGAGGCGGATCGCCTGACTTTTTACGTGTCATCCCTGTCATCCGCTCGCCCGGTGGCCAATGCCACGGTGACCGTAGAAGGTTTCCGGGCGGGTGACTGGGAGCGGATGCTTTCGGGAAAAACCGATGCCATGGGCGTTTTTACCTGGCAGCAAAAGGAAACCGGTGGATACAGTCAACCCCGGCGTATCCGGGTCGAACGCGGAACCGATCAGTTAATACTCGATGCATTTCATCCGCCGGCTGTTTTCCGAAATGGGTATTGGGATGAAGCCGGGGATTGGCTGTTTATGCAATTCAACTACCCGGATCTGACGTACCGATCAACCGATACCGGACATGTATTCACGGAGAGGCCGGTGTATCGCCCCGGTGATCCTGTGCGGATCAGGGGGTGGATTCGAACACGGCAATCGGGTGCATTTGATATTGCGCAAGGAACTGCGAGTATCACGGTGACCCATGCCGGGGGAAAAGAATGGGTGTTTTCATCGGAACTCAGCCCACTGGGAGGTTTTTTTATCCATTTCGATATCCTGGATGGACCGGCGGGTGTTTATGATGTGCGTGTCGTTCATGGTGATCGATTGGTTGCTGAGACGTCATTCCGGAAGGAAGATTATCGGATTCCCCGCTTCGAAGTGAGTTTACACGGGGACGACACGGTGCCGTTGGATGAACCATTCGATGTTCGGTTGACGTCGATGTATTACGCTGGCGGAAACATGGTCGGCCGTTCAGTGGACTGGCAGGTCATGCAGCATCCCGAAGCTTGGCAGTTCAAGGGCTTACCCGGATTCCGATTTGCAGACGACGATGCCTTCAGTGGCCGACCGAGCCTGCAAGACAAAGCGGTTGTGATGGAACGCATGGAAACGGATGCGACGGGTGGATCGCTGATCACAATCGATCCGCTGGCGGACCCATCGCTGCAAACCCGATTGTATGTTGTGGAGGCAACGGTGACAGATGTCGACAATCAGACTGTCACCGCTGTAAAAAGTATTCGAGCGCTGCCACCGTTTTTACTCGGTATGAAGACGGACCGGCTGCTGGAACCGGGTTCCGGAATGCGGGCAGAGATTGTCGTTGTGAATCCCGGCGGGAATCTTCTGAATGGTCACGATGTATCGGTTCGTTTGATCCGGCGCACCTGGCATTCGGTCCTGAAAGCCGGAAACTATCGAGCGGGTGAGATAAAATACGACACTCAAATTGTCGAAACACCCATCATGACACAGGACGTGGTCTCGGGACCCATTCCCGTCACGGTGACTTTTCCGGTTGACACGGCCGGGGTATACATTGTGGAAGCATCTGTAAGGGACCGGCTCGGACGGGCGCAGATTGTCGCCATGGATGTTTTTGTTCGTGGTGACGATCCGGTGACCTGGGAACGCCCTGCGGATCGCATGTTTACAGCGAAGGTGGAAAAGGATGGGTACATGCCGGGAGAAATCGCCCGGATTCTCCTGGAAAGTCCCTTCCAGGTTGCCGAAGCGGTCGCGGTGATAGAATCTCCTGATCGCACACATCTTATTCACACTGCAGTCAGAAACGGTGCTGGAGTTGTTACCGTGCCGGTATCGCGCGACTGGTGTCCCGGCGTGCCTGTCAACGTTCTGTTGATGAGGGGTCGGCTCGATGTCCCATCCCTAGACCCGGCTTCCGGACTTGACCTGGGTAAACCCCAGACACTCGGCGCATCGGTTCTTCTACCGGTTTCCAAGGATCCGTACCGTGTAACCATTGACTTGTCCCATCCAGAAAAGGCGTTACCCGGTGAGACCATCGATGTGTCTCTTCGATTAACCGATGATGCCCATCGGCCGGTCAGCGGTGAGGCGGCTGTCTGGCTCGTGGATCGGGCGGTGCTTGCTCTGGGGCGCGAAACGCGATTGGACCCCCTGGACGATTTCCTGAAACGATGGCCGGGAATGGCATCCATGAGAGATACCCGGGAGTTTGTCACCGGCAGACTCCCATGGGTCGAAGTGCCCGGGGGCGGTTTTGGCGAAGAATTTCACGCGGTGTTGAGCGTATTCGATCGATTGACTCTCAGGAAACGCTTTGAACCCGTTCCGTTTTACGAACCGTTTGTGGAGATCGGCGCCGATGGCAGAGCAACCGTGCGTGTTGAATTGCCGGATAATCTGACGCAGTATGCCGTCCGGGTGAAAGCAGCCTCCGGTAGGGATCGGTTCGGGTTCGCTTCCGGACGGTTGGCCGTGCGGTTACCTGTGGTTATTCAACCCACGCTTCCGAGGTTTGTCCGTCCCGGAGATGTTTTCGATGCCACGGGCGTCTCGCGGATTGTGGAAGGTGACGCTGCCGAAGGGCGCGTGGCGATCCAGGTCGAGGGACTGGATCTTGAGGATCCATCTGAGAAAACCGTCTTGTGGAAACGGGATGTTCCCCTCGTTTCCCGCTTTTCTCTGACGACCCCGGACAATCGTTTCGATCATACTGGCCGTCCAATCTATGATCGCGTTACGGTCAGATTGGCTGCGGAACGCCTGACGGATGGGGTGGGGGATGCCGTAGAGACGATCATTCCCCGGGTGGAGGAGCCTCGATGGTGGACGGAGACAGGTGGAGTGACGCTTGCACTAAACGAAGTTCAGCGGATCGACGCCGT
Source organism: candidate division CSSED10-310 bacterium (assembly GCA_016927515.1). GTDB lineage: Bacteria > CSSED10-310 > CSSED10-310 > CSSED10-310 > CSSED10-310 > JAFGMN01. The sequence continues at coordinate 3,996 of JAFGMN010000215.1, forward strand.
GGATTCAGTCCGATTTCGCAATGGTTCCAGATCCAGGCAGATATGGGTATCATCGCAGCCTCTGCTGACAACAGCTCTCGAAGCGGCCTCGATGTTACGGGCATATCCGTTTACGTGCACGGAGCAGAAAACGAGCCAGGCAGCGGGTTTTTTAATGATGGAATCGCTTGCATCCGACTTGCAACTGCAGTCTTTCAAAGGCACGTTCAGCGGGAATATCCAGCAGATTATCGATGGGTATACTGGAGTAATGACGCCGGAAGGCCTTGCGTCGTTTTGGCCGGGAGGGCGCGGATATGTCCATTTGACCGCCCGGGTCGTCCGATTTTTAGCTGATGCTCGTTTGGCCGGACTGGATGTCGATCCTGTCGTTCTCGAACAAATGACCCAGGCACTTCGGAAAGCGCTTCGGTCGGATAATCCGCATCTTCTGATGGGATGGGAAAACGCGGAGCGGGTGATGGCGCTGGAAGCCCTATACACCGCCGGGTTTCAGGAAACGGCATATCTCGAGGAGATGACACGCCGATTGAGTGGTCTCGGTGTGATTGACCGGGCTAGAATCATCCGGCTGCTGGCAGTGTATGGCCAATTGACGCCAGCACGATTGACCGAATTGGCCGGTGAACTCGCGGATGCCGTGATCATTGAATCCTTGGATGGCCGTTCAATGGCGACGGGATTACGACGTGATCCAGGAGTCGGCTGGGCGGAACCACTGCTCCAGACCGACGTGATCGGGCTCAGCGAAATCCTGTTGACGATGCTCGCAGCAACTCCCGCCGATCCACGAATTCCCGCTATGGCCGACGGTCTGGCTGTTCTCGCAGCCGATCGCGTCCTGACGACATATCATGCCGAAAGCCTGCTGCGTGTTACCCGGGCCATGCTGACGTCACAGGGTCTTCCCGGGCTCCATTCGACACTGGTAGTAAACGGAGAATCACATGAGATCAAAGAGAATGCTCCGTTGCTGACGATGACCGATTCCGGTGACGAGAGCATTGATATCCAATTGATTGACGGAACGCCGGTGACGGTCCGATGGGAAAGCCGGGCGATACCGGCATCACCGGCGATGGATTTACCTGCGGAGGCGAACGGTTTTGCTGTGCAGCGGAGCGGGTATCGGGTTGATAAGTCCGGCTCGGGTGGGCTGCGATGGGATCTTGATGAGCCGGGAAAAACCGTGCATCTGACAGGTGGAGATGTCGTTGAAGAGCACATTCAAGTTGTGAATCCGTCGGATCGGACGTACGTTGCGATTCGTGTTCCGCTGGCTGCAGGAATGGAACCGCTCAACCCCGCCCTGGAAACGTCTCCTCCGGAAGCTATTCCTGCCGAAACGATTACCCTGTCGCCGGACTACATGGAATTCCGGGACGATCACGTAGCGTATTATTACAACGAACTACCCCAGGGAACATATCATTTCTATTTCCGTTCACGCGCTGCCTGTACAGGCCGATTCACTCAACCGGGAGCCGTTGTGGTGATGATGTATGATCTGGGATCAACGGGTGCATCGGCAGGTGCTACCATTGAAATCGCCCCTGCCGAATAGGGCCTGGCTGATATCGATTGTCGGCCTGTTGATTGCCGGCATGGGATTCTATGCCGGACGTGTCGACCTGCAATCGGCGTCACCAACCGTCCAGATTCTCGACTGCCACGATCGGGTCATCTGCGAAATCCGGGACGGCGGTGAGGATGCAGAAGCGGGCTACTGGAAGCTTCGGGTTATTCCTCCACGGGTAGCAGCAACCGTTATATCGGTCGAGGATCGACGATTCTACTGGCATAAAGGGGTTGATCCTATCGGCATTATCCGGGCGATTCTACAGAATCTACAAGCGGGACGGCGCATTTCCGGAGCCTCCACTCTGGCGATGCAGGTTGCCCGGCTGCAACAGCCGAAAGATCGAACGATTACGAACAAGTTGAGAGAAATGGTTGATGCGGTCCTGATGACCACTCGGTTTGGTCGCAATCGAATCGTGATTCACTATCTCAGGATTGCCCCGTATGGAAACGGAATACGTGGAATCGGTTACGCATCGCGGGCTTATTTCGATAAACCCGTGGAGGACCTCAGTTGGGCGGAGATTGCATTCCTGTGTGCCATACCGCAACAGCCGAACCGGATGAATCCCCGGACAGCTGCCGGGCGGAGTCGCAC
>JAFGMN010000216.1 GCA_016927515.1 candidate division CSSED10-310 bacterium
AATACAACATGATTATCTCCTTAGGTGACGTGTGTTTCCACGGCTGGGCAGTTACTGATCCCCGGGTTCCCGGAGCATCCCGGGAACCGGCTTCAATACTAGCGTATCATCGTCATGGAAGAAACGGGAAACGATGTGTTTTGCGTATAACCGGTGCGCCCGCGCATTGGGATGATGATCCCGTGGGTGTACCCACAGGTCTTCCGGCGGAATTCCGGCGACCGGATCTTCCATGCGGGCGACTGGAACCCCGGCGGCGGAGCACAGAGCTGCCACAGCATCCATCCCCGCCTTCTCCTGCGGTGATATCGGGTCGCCGATCCCCGGAAAAATGCAGACATACAACGGTATTCCCGCGTTTCGGACCGTATCGATGATCCGGGTCAGCGCTGCCATCGTACGTGTCGAATCGATCTGATCACCTGAAAACATGAGTTGCCGACTTTCCGTTTTCAGTCTCCGGCCGCTGACCCACCGGATCAAATGGCTCGATTCCACCCACCGTTTCAGCAGACCCCCCCGAGGAACTTCCTCGTAAAGCAAGGCCTGCAAATGAAGCCGTGCACTACCGGAGAGTGTGGATACAAGATACCCGTCGTCATCGATCTGATACTGAGTCTCAGCTGCACGCAAATCGTTGACAAGGAAACCAAGAATGACAGCATCGGGCTGCAGAGCCATCCCACGGGCAGTGAGGAACGCCGCCTCGATTTCCGTATTCCAGCTTCCAACGCCGGTATTGATGATGTCCACCGTGCGGCCGGAGCGGGCACGGAGCATGGATTCAGCGCAATCGACCCAGCCGTCCTCGCGGGGCACGCCGAGACCCCACGTGAACGAGTCACCCAGGGCCAGGATCCGGATGATGCCCGGAGGCTTCGGAACGACAACGGGATCGTCACGAAATCCCTGGGCATTGATATGGACCGGGACACGGAATCCCCGGTCCAGAAGGCTGCGGGGACCGTATTTCCACTCATAATCATGATTCGGCGTCAGTTCGTATGGAATTCCTTCCGTATCCGATAACCGGAATTCGTGCGGGACAGCAACCCGGCCCTTGGGCTGGAAAAAAATGACGCGGAATACAGTCTCCAGGATAGTCAGGCAGACGATCACGGCCAGGACGATTGTGATTACACCAAAGATCCAACGGCGCGATCGGGTCGGTATCCGCCGTCGCTGCCTCTTCCGCACCAGCTCCGCCCCATCGCATTCCCGCATCGTGTCTGCCACTGCCCTTTCTACGTTGTTTTCTCCACGCTTCATTCGGTTGTGACCCTTCCCGCGGGAGACTATCGCCGGATCGCGGCCGGCTGTCAAATCGCCGTTTGATGTTCCGGAAAATTTGCAGTATGACAGGGCGCAAGAGGAGGCGTCCCATGCCAACATACGAATACAAGTGCGAAGCGTGCGATTATGTTTTTGAGAAGTTCCAGGCAATGACAGACGAACCATTGGATGTTTGTCCTCATTGCGGCGGGCATGTGAAGCGGTTGATCGGTTCTGGAGCGGGGTTGATATTCAAAGGTTCCGGTTTTTATTGCACCGATTACAAGCATAAGAAAGCATCGGGCGCATCGTCGTCCGGCTGATCGGGGGGAGTAGTGATGATCGCGACACAGCAAGCATTGATTGACCGGCATGTTGAGATTCGTTCCGAGCGGCTCATGTCCCATGTGCGCGTCCTGGCAGGGGATGCCATGCGGGGTCGCATGCCCGGCGATGTCGGGTATCGGATGGCCATGGATTATGTCACGACGTTTCTTCGAGCCAACGGCATCCGGCCCGGGTTACCTACCGGTGGGTATGAGCAGGCGTTCAGCATGGAGACCTGCCGCGTAACGGCCGCCGATGTCCGGTTGGACCCCGAGCGCCGTGTCGGCCGGACGTTGGAGTTGGGGGTGGATTATGTCTGCCGGGGTCTGACCGGAGATGGCAGTGTCCGGGGACCGTTGGCGTTTGTCGGGTATTGTTCTTCTGAACCGGATTTTGACGAGTTAAGTGGGATCGATCTGACCGGTAAAATTGCAATCAGTTTCAAGCATCCGGAACCGTGGCGCCAGGGTCGGCCGGTATTGCCGAGGATAAAAGCACACATTCTTCGGGACCGGGGAGCGATTGGTCTGGTCATTGTGCCGAATCCGAACCGGAACGAGCCGGACCGGTTATCCGCCAGTCTTGTGGAAGAGGGTGACTATATACCGGGATTTCCGATGATTGTTGTATCGGATGCGGTTGGCACGTCGCTGCTGGATTTCGATGGGGTCACCACGTTGTCGGGCAGGCAGTATGCCATCGATGTTCACCGGCAGGTGATGTCCTGTGATGTACCGGCGATGATGTCGATCCGGATCGAGTCGCATCACGATGACAACGGGTGCAGTTGGAACGCGGTAGGGTATCTGCCGGGCGCTGATCCGGCTGTTGCGGATGAGACGGTGATTATCGGTGCGCATCTCGACCATGTCGGTATTCAGGGTGAATCGGTGATATTCAACGGAGCGCAGGACAATGCATCGGGGGTGGCCGCGGTGTTGGAGATTGCCCGGACGTTTGCTTCGGGGCGACGTCCCCGCCGGACGATCCGATTTGTGTTGTTTGGTGCCGAGGAGGCGGGTTTGGTGGGATCGATCCATTATGCTCGGAATGCACCGCATCCGTTGGAAAAGACCGTGGCGATGCTGAATCTCGATTGCATGGGTGCCGGCAGTGGCGGGGATTTTCGTGGGCGGGTTGCGTATCCGGAGTTGTTTGCGTTGCTGGATCGGATGAACGAGCAGTATGTGAAGGTTCCGGACACGAACACGGATCATCCGCCGGGTGGAGCCGATGCGAAGCCGTTCAACGATGTGGGGATACCGAATATCTATTTTGTATCGAGCGATGCATACCGGCATCTGCACATGGCATCGGATACGCCGGAAACGGTGAATCCGGTCCTGTTTGAACAGATCACGCGTCTAGCCTATCTGACCGCCGCCGGTATTGCAGACTGAGAACATTTTCGTTGTCTTCGGGTCTTCGGCTTCCCGTTTCCTTTCCCGTTCCCGAATCGGTGTTGACAGAGGTGGATACCGAAGAGATAATCTCCCTGCATAACATAGTAATTTGAATCCATGAATCTGCGTTTATAACCCTTTACTTTCAAGCAATCGGGAGGTGTGTATGACAGAGAGACTGCTGAAGGTCATAATCCACGAAATTCATGTTGAGAACAATGGAGACAGTGTCGATCAAAAGGGAAGAACTGACCCCCACAAAAACAACACGGTGATTGCCACGTTGAAGTATCCTCGATCCGGCGCGCCGACGGTGGTATCCAAATTTCCCTGTGATCTGACCAGCGGCCAATCAAAGATGTTTGATGTCGCTGATTTTTGGGACAGCGGACTGCTGAAAGAGACCGTGCAGGAGGAGAGCAAACTGGAGTTGATTATTACGGACAGGGATGCACCCACGAAAATCGAGCGTTTTTTTCATGCGTACTTTACGGCGGGCATGGTTGCGGGAATGGGAGTCTACACCGGAATGATATCATCCAAGGTGATTGGCGCGATTGCCGGGGTTCCCGTAACGGAGTATAAAGATGCGCTCAAACTGGAAACCGAGTATTTCAAAACGATTGCATCGATTCACGCAATCCCGATCCATGCGGCGACCGCGCTACCTGAAGGACCTCAAAGGCTGGACCTGTTTGTGCCGGAGTCGTATACGTTTTTCCGCTTGAGGCATGGATCTCCAAAACCGGAACGAGAAGAAATCACCGTTAAAAAAGGATGCAGCAACGGATACATCGTCCTGTCGATGAGATGGGTGTAAAGCGGGAGAAGGGTTTTGCATCAGGGTACACTCATTGTTGAAACGTTAAAACAGTGGCGGACACCGCGGAATACCATTCATTTACCCTATGGTTTATCGTCGTCTGGGCTGCTTTTCGTCGTTTCGATCGGTTTTATCGGTTAGGATGAGTTCGAAACGTCGCGTATCATTTTCTCCGTTCACTGTCCCCAATCGAACGGAAGAACATCGATATCGCCGTACACCGTGGACAGGTCACTGCTGAACATACCCGCTAGCCATTGGGCGTTTCCGCAGCTGCCCGTATCCGGCCAGGTGAACGAAGGAATCATACGGATGATCGACTCACCTGGTGGAATACTCAGCGTGATACCATCCCATTCCGTCATCGACGGCGCAAAATAGAACTGCCCCGCCACGTCTAAAACCACCAAGAGAAAAATATTTTCCAGACTGGATTCGCCGGGATTATTCACCGTGACATCGCAGAAGCAGGAACGGCCGGCGTGATACGATCGATAAGGCATGGACAGCCGTGCACGCAGGATCCGACATTCTGTTTCAGGAGGGTAATGATACCCCAGATCACTCATGCCCGTATCCGTTTCCGCATCGGTCCGCGTCGTCAGAGTATCGAGACAGACCGTTCGATCCCGGCAATCGAAACACGTTTCGGCCGCTGCATCGGTCCCGGCATCGAAGCAGGGACTGGTCTCGTATTCGCCGGTTTCCGTGTGTGACAGGTAATGGTCACCCAATGGTCCGGAAACAAGTAGGGGATCGCTCCGAATCACGCCCTCCAGTTCATTCACATGGCACAGTTTCGATCGCTCGATATCATGGGGACGATCCGGCACCGCGGTATGCTTCAGAGTGATATCGGCTCCGGCTTCGAAAGACGTACCATGATAATCATACCGGCAATAACCCAGATATATCTGGCTGCCCAGGGGTGCTATATTGTCGCTGATGATACAGTGTTCAGCGACGAAAAAGGTGTCGCACGATAGATAGATTCCGCCGCCACCGGATTTCGACCTGTTGCCGGCGATGGTGCAGTGGTCCAGACGCCCCGAGGAAGAGCTTGCTCTAACCCCGCTGCCATCCCAGGATACCCACCCATTTCCGGCGATCAGGCAGTGGCTGACGGTAATCGTGTCTCGGGTATTGCAAAGAGTGATCCCGCTATTCCCATTGTTTGTTACGACACAATCGACGAGGTCGATACCGGAAAAATACAGGTCCAGACCGAATCGCGTGTTGCGGTCAAATGTGCAGGACAAAACGACTGGAAAGGCCGAACCGTATTCCAGGCCGTTGGATTTGAGTCCCGTGATGCATTTTTCGGCAACGCAGCGATGAATCACGGGCGAAGCGCCCCGGATATCAAAGGCGGTGCCGTTGATGTTTCGATACGTGATGCCGCTTACGACGGTAGCGTTGGTTTCGTCTTGTTCGAATCGGACACCCCAGTCCGCAGCCGGGCCATCGATGATGCAGGTGTCGGGACCATTGATGCTGGTGACGGTAATGGCTTTCCCTTCGAGAAC
>JAFGMN010000217.1 GCA_016927515.1 candidate division CSSED10-310 bacterium
ACACTGGCCGCCATCATACCCACACCGACACCCACACAGATTCCCCCGATCGACGGTGAATTCGGCGATGCACCGGACGAAACGTACAGCGGCCTGTTCGTTTGGGACGCATACCCGGGAATTCCCGGTATGCAGGCAGCCCGCTTCCCCACATTCTATCAGTCCATTTTCGGCGCTGATCCGTACGGCACATGCTTCACTGCTGTGGGATATCCTCTGTTCCTGAGCTTCAGCAACACCCCACCGTCGTTCGAAGCGGATGCCTATGATTTACTCGATCCCGATGGAATGCCCAATATTGATCCTTTCGCCTTCATGTGCGATATGGACAGCATGCCTACCGGCGACGATGGAACCGCGTTCACTTTTTCGCCGTTCACGGGCGTCACGATCTATCTCCAGGGATCTACAGGTTACTTTTATCTTCTCGCCGATCTTAACCAGGATGGCGATTGGAACGAGCCTAACGAACTCCTGATTGCCAACTATCCTGCCAATCTGGTTGGAACACCCGAGTTTATTCCGATTCCCGGCGGATTCCAAGGAGTTACCGGCGAAGTCTGGGTTCGGGCAGTGATCTCTAACATCCCGATTCCCAACTTCTCTTCCACCTGGCCCTTCTGGGATGGCTCGTTGAGTAACCCGGCAATGGGGGGTGAAGTGGAAGACTATCTGCTCGCCATCCCACCCGACACAACACCAACACCGCCTACCTACACTCCGACACCCACTCCCACAATACCCTCCCCACAACTTCCCGTGACAACCCCTATCGGCATCACCCTGATGATCGCCGCTATATCAGTGATGCTCCTTCTGATTCCCCGTCGGAACCGATAAACACAATTCTGAAATCACAACCGCTGCCCAGTGCCTTTAGCGACAGGCAGCGGTTTCTCGTTGTCTCGCTCAGCAAAATCCGCTACATCATTAGTATGAATACTGATCACACTGCCGCCTCAGCACGTTCACCCATCCATACCGAAACCTTTCCCGTCCTGTCGCACGATGTGGATGTTACCGGATTTTTGCGAATCGATGCCCTTCTCGGCTTGCTGCACGAAACCGCATGGCGACACGCCGAACGTAGCGGCTGCGGGTTTAAACATCTCCAACAATTCAATCTCCTTTGGGTCATTTCCCGGTTTTCCATGCGCATCCTGCATCGGCCATCGCGAGGCGAAACGGTGCTCATTCGAACCTGGCCACGTCAAATCAACCGGCTGTTTGCATACCGCGATTTCGAAATCCGCGACCACCACGACGATACGTTATGCGTAGCCACCGGCATGTGGATCATCATCGATCATACCTCGCGAAAGCCGGTCAACATGCTGTCATTCAAAGACTTCTTCGGCCTTCATAACCAAACGGTTCTCGATAACCACATCGCTAAACTGAGAATCCCGGACACCCGGGATTATTGTTACTATCATACCGTGTCCTGGCTCGATCTCGACTTCAATGACCATGTCAACAATCTCAACTATCTCCGATGGGTTATTCGGGCGATTCCCGATCCGATTCTGATGAAATATACCATCGTTGGAATGCAGATTGACCACACCGGCGAATGCCACACCGGGGATCCGATTGCCGCTGCAATCACCCTCGATCAATCTGTGCCATCGCCGGTTTGCTACGGGAGAGTTTTCCGGAAGGACACAGTGAAGGAATTCGCACACGTTGCCCTGACCCTCCAACCCATCGTTTCGTGAAAGGAACGTACGATGAACTCGAATTTTTGTCTTGTAATGACATCGGTTTCCGCTGAGCACCAGGCAGTGGAACTAGCTAAAAAAGTCATCGAATTCCAGTTGGGAAGATGCGTTCAGATCATTCCGAAAATCCGTTCGATCTATTATTGGGATGGCGAAATCTGCGATGATGACGAGTGGCTGCTCTTGATCAAAACCCGCTCCGAGTCGATCGAACCGCTGATGCAACATCTTCCTGAATGGCATCCGTACGAACTTCCGGAAATGATTGTATTACCGCTCATCGCCGGCTATGAACCTTACTTGCATTGGCTGAGTGAATGGAAGTATAACGGCGAGCCATGAACGGGAAAACCATAACCGATAACAAGCGCGCCTACAGGAATTACGAGATCGCCGCTACGTACGAAGCGGGCATCGTTTTGGTCGGTACTGAAGTCAAATCCATTCGAGAGGGCGGCGTCAACTTGAAGGACGCGTATGCGCGGATCATTGAAGGGGAGTTATTCCTTATCGGATGCCACATTGCGCCATATACCCACGGTAACCGTCAAAACCACGAGACGGAACGTCCCCGGAAGCTCCTGATGAAAAAGCGGGAAATTCAGCGATTGATTGGAAAAATCAACGAACGTGGGTTTACGCTGATTCCCCTAAAAATGTATTTTAATCCGCAGGGGCGAGTGAAAGTCAGTCTGGGCTTGGGAAAAGGAAAAACGCATTCCGATAAACGAGCTGCGATCCGCGAACGCGATATGGAACGGGATGTCGCCAGGGACTTTCGCCGATAGTCTTCCACTTTATAAGGGCATCTGTTACAGTTGAGGATGGTATTGTCATTATCCCATCAGCAGGAGGTTCTCATGACTCGAAGACGAACGATCGATGATATGAATCTCAGAGATAAACGCGTGTTCATGCGGGTGGATTTCAATGTGCCCATTCAGGGTGGGCAGGTCACCGATGATACCCGTATCCGGGCGGCCCTGCCTTCCATCCGGAAGGTTCTGGATCAGGGCGGACGTTTAATTCTGGCATCACACCTGGGCAGACCCAAGGATCAACCGGATCCGCAGTTCAGCTTGAAACCCACTGCTGATCGCCTGGCCAACATCCTCGGGTGTCCGGTGATCATGGCCTCCGATTGCATTGGGACTGCCGTGACCCGGCAGGTCGAACAAATGCGTGCCGGCGATATCCTGATGCTGGAAAACCTTCGTTTTCATCCAGGTGAAAAAAAGAACGACCCCGGGTTTTCCCATGAACTGGCGTCAATCGCCGATGCCTATATCAACGACGCCTTCGGCACCTGCCACCGAGCCCATGCATCCATTGTCGGTGTCCCGGAACAGATTCCCGATTCAGGTGCCGGTTACTTGCTGGGCCGCGAAATCGAATACCTCGAAACCGTTGTACACAATCCCGAGCGCCCGTTTTATACGATTCTGGGTGGAGCAAAAGTATCGAGCAAGCTGGGAGTTATTGGCAACCTGTTTTCGAAAGTGGATGGATTTCTAATTGGTGGAGCCATGGCTTTCACATTCCTGAAAGCCTTGGGTAACGATGTCGGCGGCTCTCTTGTCGAAGATGATCTGCTCGGAACGGCTCTGGATCTTCTGGAACGGGCCAACGATGAAAAGAAAATTTTCCTTCTTCCATCCGATGTTCTCGCAGCCGAATACCCTGACAGCGGTGTACCGGTAAAAATGTATCCTGTCGAGTCGATTCCTTCGAATATGAAGGGATATGACATCGGACCGGAAACCGTCTCCCGATTCATTCAACATATTCAATCCGCCCGGACTATTCTCTGGAACGGCCCTATGGGGATATTCGAACTGGACGAATTCGCCGGCGGAACAGTCCGCCTGGCACAGGCATTAGCCGCATCGACCGCCGTGTCCATCGTTGGCGGCGGTGACTCCGTATCCGCAATCAACAAAGCGGGTGTTGCTGACCGGATCACGCATATTTCCACTGGCGGTGGAGCGTCTCTTGAGTATCTTGAAGGAAAGGAACTTCCGGGAGTTACCGTCCTGCCCCTAATCGATTAACAGCTTTTTAATACAGCTCGGACAACCTCTTTCAACGGAACACCGTGCTTCAGCGCTGCAGCCCGGCAATCAGCAAATTCCGGCGACCGCGTGTTTCCCGCATAAATCACGTGAATGGTGCCGTAAGGTGTCTCGATAGGAACGCTTTTTCGTTGCAATGTATGCCGGTTCACTTTCGATTCCCGTACACCCAATGTAGCCGTTTCAGAGAACAGTAGCGCCACGATGGCGCTGATCGCTTCGCTCCGAACCAGAACCCGGATCAGATACCCCGGTCTCCCCTTTTTCCGCAGCACCGGAACGATGACCGCATCCAGCACTTCCGCCCGATCAATCAACCGATCCATCACATGACCCATCATCTCCGGAGTATCATCGTCGATATCTGTCTCCAGCATCGTCAGCTCTTCCGTACTCGTTTCATTTTGATCATCATCTTCCAATGATCGGCCAATAACGATGCGCATCACATTCGCCCGGTCACCTGAATCCAGCGACCCAGCACCGTAACCAATGGTTTCCGGGATCATTTTGCCGGGTGAAGCGAATCGGTCCACACATACCGCCGCAAGCGCTGCTCCGGTAGGCGTCGTTCGCTCTCCTGGAAGCCCATCATCGACAATGGGGATTCCATTGAGGATCAGAGCGGTGGCAGGTGCCGGGATGGGAACCACCCCATGAGCGATACGCACCATTCCGGAACCGACATTCAAGGGTGTCGAATACACCCGTTCGATTCCGAGATGGTCGATTGCCCATGCCACACCGATCAGATCGACAACGGTGTCAAGACCGCTGACTTCATGGAGATGGACCAGTTCAGGAGAAACACCATGAACCTGGCTTTCGGCCATAATAATGGTCTCAAATGCCTTCGATGCACGGGTAATGATCCGGTCACCGAGTCCGCACGACCCAATCATCCGCTGGATGTCTTCAACATGTAAATGATGACGATCCGGATCAGGATTCACCATGATCGACGTCGCAGTTACACCTTTCTTAATCGTTTTGTTCACCACGACCTCATGGGGCGAGATGCCGATTTCTCGAAGCGTATGCTGCAACTCGATAACCTGTATTCCCGAATCGATCAGAGCGGCCAGAAACATGTCCCCGCTGATGCCGG
>JAFGMN010000218.1 GCA_016927515.1 candidate division CSSED10-310 bacterium
GAATCCTTCCAGTGGATGGCAGTCCGTCTCGGTGGAAATTCCGGTTGTACCGTCTGGCCGACCGTACCAGGATGTCTGGTTCCAGTTCAGTTCCGGAACAGCACCGGCCGAGATCCCCGGCGGGGCTGCCGGAACCGTTTCCGATCAACGGCGGCTATCGGCCGCCCTGACCGATCCGGCAATAACGAACCAGTCATCGACCAATCAACCGTCTCCACCGCTCATCGGATCATGGCCCGAAGCCGGTCAATGACGGACTGAACAGCGTTCGGATCGTCCGGAACCGGAAAATGCACAACCCAGGCCGATCGTCCGAAGCGCGTGGGATACGAGTAAACAACGGCCAGATCACCGGAACCGTCGGCTGCCTTCTGAACCGATTCCAAGCGGGCACCCAGCATCGTCCACGAGTGAAACTGACCGGCTGCATACACACACGATGCCGATAGCATCACCTCCCGCTCCGCAGCATGCGCCACCCGGGTCCTGCGCCGGACAATCACCGCTCCGGCAATACCGATCGCTAGCATGATCGCCATCATCAGGAAAAACGTCACCGGACCACCAGCCCGGGCCACAATCAACACAATGACTCCAATAAGAATAAAAAAGAAAACCATGATGGCATACAATGACATGACCCGGGATGCATCGCGCCGGGATTCCCGCCGGATGAATGCCAACCAAGACGCCTCGGTATACGTCCAGTGCGCCAGACAATCGATTCCCTGCTTCAACCGATCCAATTGCTCCGCACGGCGCGAGTACACCCAGACAACCAGCAACCCGACGAACATAAAGAAAGCAGCCAACGCGCGGACAGCATATCCCCACTGCATCAGTTCCTCTGGCGACCAGCGGGGAACAAAGCAACCCACCGCAACAGCGACCACAGCGACCAACCATCCGATGGCAACGCGCTTTTCGGGGTTTCTCCATTGAGGAGCGTTTGAAACACCGCGTCGCATAAGGAATAATCCCCGGTGCCACAGCCAAGGGCCGACCAGCGCTGCGATCGCGCCGATAAGGAACCCGCGTGTATACCGGCGCCAGGGATATCGAAATGCATCCGGAGCCTGCCAATCCAGCGGTTCATCATGGGCTCCGGTCTCCGGTCCGCGCCACGTATCGGGTGGTATTCGGATGGTCTCGAACCACTGGTCATCCGGACCGTAGAGCCAGTAAATTTCGCCGGTATGCATCCGGTCCGCCATGTCGCGAATCACCGGTTCGTCGATGAAGTAATACGCCGAGACGATACCGTGGACATTCGACCGGCGAAAAGCCTGACCATCAGTCCACGCTTCCGTGAGCAGCAACGCAATCGCTTCTGGATCAACGGGCGGCGCTGGCCGTGTCGATGTGCGTTGAATAATGTAGTCGTTCAGAGACAGGGCACCGAGCGCGAGCTGATGGGGTGACCGGTGCAGTGCAAGATATTCCGATCGGGCTGCCTCAAATGAAATGCCGTGGTCAGCTGCCCAGTTCCGGACCCTATCGACTTCCCGGAGCGTGATATCCGCCAGAACGCGGTGTTCTTCGGCGAAATTGAAGGGCTTGATCTTGACCAGTTCCCTGTCTCCGGATGTTGTTTGAGCAACCCATGCGGCGATCAGGCACACAGCGGCGATGGTGATCGCTGCCATACGGCTGGTATGGGAAACCCGGTTGGGAAGTGGTGGAGAGGGGACCGGGTGGGAGCTATTCATGCCGGTTACAGCAGAGGGAGTCCGCCGAATAGCAGGTGGGCGGCACCCAGGATCAATGTCACCAAACCCATTGGAGCTTCCAGAGTCGGTGGGAGTGGAATTTTATCCAGACCTGCCGACGGAGGGATGGGGCCGGGATTTTTTTTCAGGAAGATGATTCCGAGGATCACGCCGGTCGCCTGCATCGCAAACGACGCATGCGGAACAAACCGGACAAGGTTCCAAAGGAATCCCAACAGACCGATAACAGTCATCGCCAGACCCACCGGCATGGTAAGTGATGTCAGTGTATTTAGAAGGGGTTTCAGTGCCGGGAATTTGGGTTGGAGGATGCTGCGAGCGCCGATCAATCCACCGGCGATCCAAAGCAGCGCGATGATCAGGCGACCCAATCCGAATCCGGACCCGGATCCGCTGGATCCGGACGAAGCGCTCTGCCGAACGTTCTTTTTCAGCATCTGGAACTTCTGGTATTGCTTCGAGCTGGCGTATTTAAACGGCAAACCCTTTTTGACTCCGGCTTCCTCCTCCGTATAAAAAACCATCGTGTAAACATACACGATATCCGGATCCTTCGCTCCCGTGAACGCCACGGTGATATCGAGGCTGTACTGGGTGGTCTCCTGAGTCACCGGCGCTCGCTTCCAGATCTCCCAATCGCTTCCCGTTACACTGGCCGCATACGGAATATGCTCATCGTCGTATTCCGGCTTGCTCCAGGACGGATTATCCCGCAGAAATTGAAGGGCCGCCTTTGCCAGCGCGTCGGGCTTACCGGGGCCTTTGAAAGCAGGATTGTGTCCCGGCCATGGCAGGGATTCCAGGTTCTTCCGGTACTGCGCCAGCGTCTCCTTTGCCGCGTCTTCACATGCTTTCAACGCATCCCCGTAATCGCCATCGGGATTCAGACGGGCCGCCATCCGGTAACCCAGAAGCGCACGCTGCGCATATTTGTTTTTCAATTCGATCTTCCGGGGATCGGGATCCGTAAGCTGCCCCCAGCTCCGGAACTGGTCCCGGCCTATGGATTCCGCCCATCCCACGATGGTCTCGTGCAATCGGTCAATATCCGCGCCAAGAAATTCATTGACGAGCTGATACGATTCCCGCGATACACCGGCCGGCTTGGAAGCCGATTCGAATACCTGGTTCAGTGAATTCCGGTCGGAACCATAGGTTTCCGTGAATTTCGCCGCTTCCCGCGTAAACGTATCCTTGAATTTCAGCCAGTTTTCGACAAATGGTTCAGGGTCTTTTGAAAACGCACTTTCATACAGAAACGCTTCCCGCTCGGTCAGCAGGGCATCCATTTTCTTCCAGTCGTCTCCTGCGCCGGCAGCGCATCGATCCGCCGCAAAATGCATCGTCAGCAGCAGCAGCGTCATCATTCCGGCGATCCATCGTGTCATCATATCAACCTCCTGATAAAAAAGTTCAAAATGGGTCCGATTCACGGAGAATACTACACGGTCCTGTGCAATCCGGCAAGGTGAACACCCGGGATACGATGACGAAACCCGGGGGGAGCAGGCTTAAATATCAAACATTATAAATTTTTGTTTGATATTTTTCAAACTTAATGCGACAATGCCCACATGACACGGATTCCTTGCATCGATGTACATACGATCACGCAGCGGGAGTGGGTGACCGGTGTGCGGGTTCGTACCGATGCGTATTGCTGTGTTCTCTGCGGGCGGGAGTTCATCAAGGGGGTCATTTATCCGGACGGTGACCGGTTACTGGATGCCCGGTATGCAGCGGTGCGGCATGTTGAAGGAGAGCACGGCGGAATGGTTCGGGTGCTTCTGGACCTGCCCAAGTCAATATGTGGCTTATCAGATACACAGCGTCGGGTTCTGGCCATGATGGTGCAGGGCCGGACGGATCGCGATATGGCGAAAGAACTGGGCGGAAAGGCGGAAAGCACTATACGGAACCACCGGTTTCAGTTCCGGCGGCGCGTTGTGGAAGCCCGGATTTTGATTGCGTTGGAGGAGTTAATGATGAGAAACGAAGTGACTGAGACGGTTTATATCACGTATCACGAAAACATTCCGATAACAGATGATCGGATTCTGACGACGCGGGCGGAGGCGGACCGGATTCTGCAGCGGGTCCTGGCGGCGGGGCCGGTGCTCCGGTTGAGCCGATTTCCGAAAAAGGAAAAGGAGAAGCTCGTCGTTCTGCAGCGGATTTTAGAGGAGTTCGATGGAACGAAGCGCTACACCGAGAAGGAAGTCAATGCGATTCTTCAGCCGATATATGCTGATTATGTGACATTGCGGCGCTATCTCATCGAGTATCGATTCCTTGGCAGAAAGCCTGACTGCAGCGAATATTGGGTATCCGCAGTTTCGCCGGTGAAACCGTGACACCGTGCCGGCTGCATAGGAGAGCAGGACCCCGGGGCCTGCATACCGGTAGCGCAGGCTAACCGGGTCTGCTACAATGCCGCTCCGATGAACGTTCTGCTTATTTCACCGTATTCAGATATTGCATCCATCGGATTGAGGATCATCGCCTCGGTCATTCGCATGGAGGGCCACCGTGTTTCAATGGTTTTTCTTCCTCATACGCCCCAGGAGGAAAACCACGTAACCGACGAAGACCACGACTATCCGGAATCCGTGGCGGAACCGCTAGCCCGGTTAGCATCGGAATCAGATATTGTTGGCATCACGGTCATGACCAATTATGTACACCGAGCGCGGAAGATTACATCCATTGTCCGGCGCATCGGTTCGCCCTTTGTGGTTTGGGGAGGAATTCATCCGACCATTCGTCCCGAAGAATGCCTCCATGATGCGGATGCCGTGATCCGTGGCGAAGGTGAAGACGCGTTTCGTGAACTCGTATCGGCACGGGCTGCAGGAAAGCCGGTTTCAGGTATTGCCAATGTGGCCGTCATGGACAACGGAAGCCTGCGAATCAATCCTCCCCGGCCCCTCGTGCAGGATCTGGACCGTCTTCCGTTTCCCGATTATGGTCCGGATCATCATTACGTATGGGATCGGGATGCCGGTGGTCTTGAACCGATGGATGACCGGCTGCTTGAAAAACATCTCGCCCTGGGGCCGATTTCCACCATCCGCTCCACCGTGACTTATCAAACGCTGGCTACCCGGGGGTGTCCACATCGGTGCGCTTACTGCTGTAACGATGTGCTACAGGCTTTGTATAATGGCCAAAAACATCTGCGCCGACGATCCGACACAAACGTGCTGACCGAACTCCGTGAAGCCAGAGAAAAATACCCGTTCATCAGTGGAATCGGTTTTTCCGACGATTCCTTTTTCGTGGCCACCGATGCTGGGATCACCCGCTTCGCGGAAGCGTATAAACGGGAAATCGATCTGCCGTTTTTCTGCCTGGGAAGCCCGTTGACCATCTCCCGGCGCAAGCTGGAAGCACTGTTGGACGCTGGCATGTATGGTCTTCAAATGGGGGTGCAGACCGGGAGTCCTCGGATCCAGGCGATCTATCAGCGGAACATTTCCAACGACAAAGTAATGGAAGCGGTGCAACTGCTCAATGAATACAAGGATCGCATGGTACCTCCCAGTTACGATTTCATCATCGATTCACCCTGGGAAACCTCGGATGATCTCATCCGGACACTGCAGCTGATCCGGCAGTTTCCCCGGCCATACCGGTTGCAACTGTTCAGCCTGGTCATTTTTCCGGAAACCCATCTTTTTCATCGTGCCCAAGTCGAGGGATTGCTGGACGCCGGTGGCGAACCCAAACTGGAATACCACGATCGAAAAGCGACCTATGTCAACATTGTTCTAGGATTATATCGCCACTCAATTCCAAAATTCATTCTGGATTTTCTGAGCCATCCCGCCATGGTTCAGGCACTGCACCGCGATCGCCTGAATAGGATGTACCGCCTCATCTACGGACTGGGCCGATGGCTCAACCGCCGTCTTCTCCGCAGACGATAATCGGCTGTGATCGACACATGCCGATAGTACTCATCCGATAAGCCCAGCGTTCTCAATGCGTTCCCTTGCCGATTCTTCCCTGACCTGCTACGATCCCCTCCGCCATGGATGTCGTGCTCATTTCACCCTATTCCGATATCGCCGCTCTCGGTGTCCGCGGAATTTCTGCCGTCCTCAAAGAGGCCGGCCACCATACGCGTCTCATCTTCCTTCCATACCAGTTTCCCGAAATCGAATACCGACGCGATTTCATGATCACCTACTCCGACACGATCCTCGACCAGGTCACCTGCCTGTGCCGCGGTGCCGGCATCATCGGCATCAGCCTCATGACCAACTATTTCGAGCAGGCTGCAACGCTATCCACTCACCTGCGCCAGACCCTGGGCATTCCACTGATCTGGGGTGGTATCCACCCGACGATCTCCCCTGAACACTGCCTGGACTACTGCGATTACGTCTGCGTCGGTGAAGGCGAACTCGTCATGCGTGACGTCGTGACCGCTCTAGAAACAAACGGCGACATCACCGCCATCGCCAATATCACGTCGCGGCACAACGACCACATCGTCAGCAATCCCCCCCGACCCATGATCGAAAACCTGGATAGCCTGCCGTATTTCGATTACGACATGGACGACCACCATGTGCTGGATCAGGATACGGAGCGGATCGTGCCCCTCGACCCAGAACTTCTCCGGAAATACCTGACGAAGAAAGCGCCCACAAAGGGCCGGGCAGCGCTTTTTTACCAGACTATTGCCAGCCGCGGTTGCCCCCACAACTGCACCTATTGTTGCTGGCATGCTCTGAAACGAATTTACGACGTTAAAACCAATATCCGGCGACGCTCCGTAAACCATATCATCGGCGAACTGGAAATGATTCTCGATCGGATGCCGTGGTTCAAGGAAATCACGTTCAGCGACGATTCCTTCCTGGATGCGCCGGTAGCCGAAATCGAGCACATGGCCACCGAATACAAGCGCGTGGCACACCAGCGCCCGTTTCAGTGCCTGGCGGAACCCCGAACAATCACCCGTTCCCGCATGGATCCTCTGGTGGATGCCGGTCTTGCCAATATCCAGATCGGTATCCAGAGTGGTTCGGAGCGGATCAAGGAGATGTACCGACGCACCCATTCGAATCAACGGATCATTGAGATGGGATTGCTGTTGAAAGAATACATCCCCCGGATCCGGCCGCCGATATACGATTTTATCCTGGACAACCCATGGGAAACCATCCAGGACAAGTATGAAACGCTTCAATTGCTGCTGAAGATTCCGCCGCCGTTTTACCTGCAAATCTTCCGGTTGACATTCTTCCCCGGGACGGGACTCTTCGAAAAGGCCCGGGAAGAGGGGTTGATCGGCAACGATATCCGTGAAATTTATAGCCAGCAGTATAACGAACGCGATATCACGTATATCAATCTGCTTTTTTCTGCGTTTTCACGGCCGGTGCCCCGGTCAATCATGGCGCTGGCGTGTTCAAAACCCGCGATCGGTTTATTCCACAACCGCCCGGTCAACGCCGTGCTGAAAATGGTTCACGGCATGTATCGCCGGCAGATGCTGAACCAGCGCAAGAAACGGATTGACCGGCACAAAGCGGAGATGGATATCGGAGCGGCTCATCCGTTTCAGGATCGTTAAGAACTTTTCTCATCAGGCGGCATGACCGGTTGGGGCGTGGCCGGTTTATCTCGCATAATATCGAGAATCACGCGATTGACGTTCCGCATGCCTTCCTCCGAAATCCGGCACAAATTCCGGATGGTTTCTCCCGGCATGGCACCGGCAATTCCTTCAATGGATGTAACGCCCTGTCCGTGAATCGCCAGATATGCCGCACGGATCGCTGCATCGGTGGAACTGACCACCTTCAAGGCGCATCCCTCCTTCGCACCATCACAGAATATACCACCCAGATCGCTGACAACGGTGTTAACCGCCAAATCAATCCGGTGCATATCACCTCCGCACACCTGATAAACCAGTGCTACGGCAGCTCCCATACCCGCGGCAATGGCGCAACCGCAAATGACCGATAAGTCACCGGTGTGGCATTTCACATACGCATTAACCAGGTGACTGAGTGCAATACTGCGCAAGATCCGTTCTGGTTCAATGTGCCACATGCCACCGACCCGATGCGCAACCAGGATGGCGACCACGCCCTGGTTGCCGGCACCGCCGCTGGACATCACGGGATACGGCAATCCGGCCATCCGGCCATCCGACGCCGATGCCGTCAAGATCTTGCTCGAACCGAGAATGTCGTTCCGCTCCTCGGCATCCGGCATCAATTGAGCCAGGTGAAACCCCACCTTCTTCAGCTTGAAGCCTTCCGCCGCCATGGCCAGATTCATATCGACACCCTGCCGGATGTAATTCACATCTTCCGAATCCGCTGCATCCGCAAGCCGAACCAAGTCCTCGATCTTCATCCGCCGTAATACGGATCGATACGCCGGTTCGCCGGCAGCTGTCCCGGGTAACGTATCCACCTGCACAACACCGTTTTTTTCCAGCCGGACCAGATTTGTATGACTGCCCGCAATGACCACGCGCACACGGTCCATCCCATACTGTACCATGACATCAATGGTGAGATCGTTCCACGCCGGATCGAAATCGATCACCGCCCGGCCGTCAGCAATAATCTGACGGGCCTCTCTGATCGTTTCAGGTGTGGCAATTTTGAGTATTTCCATCTTCAGATCCGGACGGGCAAGCAGTGCTCCGACCACTCCGGCAATCAGATTCCCTCGTTCTCCGCCCGTATTGGGGACGTTCACGGATTGGCCGTTTTTAAATACCCCGGGATCCACAATAATCCGGATCGTCTCCGGTGCATGCCCGAGTTCCCGGGCCGCTACCGCCGCCGCATGCGCAACGGCAATCGGCTCGGTACACCCGAACGCCGGAAAAACCTCATGCTGTAATACTTCCTTCAGGATGTTCACGCGTCAGACTCCTCCCCGGACAATCAGTTATCCCCTTCCCGGAAAAGGGAGACTAGTCAGAATGGCAGCAAGTTTCAAGCGGCAAGTCGCTTTCACTGCCAGTCGATTTGTGATACCGTTTTATCGATATGGATGATGAACGCGCCGGCTGATTTCGGTATCAGTGAGTTCAAGGAGTATGGATCATGATCAGTGAACGTATTTTATCAACTCGGACAAGCCGGATGGGCGCGAGTGCGATCCGGGAAATTTTGAAGTTATTGGGACAGCCAGGCATGGTATCGCTGGCAGGGGGTATTCCAGCGCCGGAAAGTTTCCCGATGGACCTGATCCGGGAACTCAGCGATCAGGTTCTGGTAAAATACGGATCCAAAGCGCTTCAGTATGATTTGACGGAAGGGTTCGTTCCGCTTCGGGAGGCCCTGTCGGTGGAGTTGAAGAACCGCGGGATCGTTGCCGGAGTGGACGATATCGTCATCACCAGTGGTTCTCAGGGAGCGCTGGATGCGATCGGTAAAATCTGCATTTCGCCCGGTGACACCGTGGCGATGGAAGCACCGACGTATCTGGGTGCCATCCAGGCCTTCAATCCCTATGGACCGAATTATGTCCGAATGGATACCGACGACGACGGGCTGATTCCGGAATCGATGGAAAACGTGCTGAAGACGCATACCGTGAAATTCGTCTATCTGGTACCGACGTTCCAGAATCCGACAGGGCGGACCCTGTCGCTGGAGCGGCGTAAGCGGATCGCGGCCATCGCCCAGGAACAGGATGTGCTGATCATCGAGGACGACCCCTATAGCGCATTGCGATTCTCCGGCGAACCCATCCCTCCAATCAAAACCCTGGCTCCGGATCATGTCGCCTACATGGGGAGCTTTTCGAAAGTTCTTTCTCCCGGTTTGCGGTTGGGATATACCGTCGCGCCCCACCTGATCGGTCGCTGGATGACACTGGCCAAACAGGGCGTGGATCTGAATACGAGTACGCTGGGACAGGCCCTCGCTGCGGAATACATTGCCGGTGGTCATCTGGTAACCCATGTACGGAAAATAATCGATCTGTATGCTCCAAAACAGAAAGCCATGCTGGAAGCAATGGATGCGCACTTCCCATCGGAATGGCGATACAGCCGCCCGGCCGGCGGAATGTTCGTATGGGCGGAAGGGCCGGACGGTGTGGAAACCGAGACGCTGTATCACACATGTGTCGCCCGTAAAGCAGCGTTCGTTCCCGGAAAATTCTTCTATACCGAAAAAGGTGAAGGCCTGGCAACGATGCGGCTGAATTTTACAATGGCTTCAGTCGACCAGATCCGATGGGCGATCCACGTGATCGCCGATGCCATCCGGGAATCGCACTGATTCGGCGAGTGCCCGGATCAGCCGTTCCCCCAGGATCGCGCCGCATGCGTTCCACCGACTAACCAATGTTTCATCCACTGGTTCGGCAATGGTTTGAAACCGAGATCGGGACACCGACCCCGGTTCAGACCGCTGCTTGGCCCGTCATCGCCGATGGGAATCATGTGTTGGTCACAGCGCCCACGGGTTCCGGAAAAACGCTGACGGCGTTTCTCTGGGGACTGGACCGTCTTCTCACGGGAGCCTGGCAACCCGATGGGCTTCGCATCCTTTATATCTCGCCTCTCAAAGCCCTGAACAACGATATCCGGCTCAACTTGTTGATTCCGCTCAATGGCCTGCGCACCCTTTTTCGAGCCCGGAACGTTGCATGTTCCGACATCCGCGTGCTGACGCGCAGTGGAGACACGCCGGCACGCGAGCGTCGGAGTATGGTGAAAAAGCCCCCGGCAATTCTTGTGACGACCCCGGAAAGTCTGAATATTATGCTGGCCCACACGGTATCCCGTGAGGTATTTTCGACCATTCAGACCGTCATCCTTGACGAGATCCATGCAGTGGCCGGAACACCCCGCGGGGTTCACTTGATGACCGCAGTGGAGCGCCTGGTTTCACTGGCCGGCGAGTTTCAACGGATTATCCTGTCCGCCACGGTCAATCCCCTCGAAACGATGGCCGCGTTTGCCGGCGGATTCCAGCGCATCGACACAACCAGCGGTCCACCGCGTTTCCTCCCGCGCGCCGTTACCATCATCGATGCACCCGGCAAAAAACAATATGCTCTATCCGTCCGTTTTCCTCCCTCAATTGGGCCGGACGAGCAGGGAACAGCGTGGGAACCCGTGGCTCGTGACTTGCGTCAGATGATCCACCGGGCACGATCAACGCTGGTTTTCGTCAACAATCGTCGTTTATCCGAGAAGCTGGCCCTGAGCATCAACCAGCAGGAGGGCCGGGTCGCCGCATTCGCTCACCACGGATCCCTTGCCCGGGATCTCCGCCTGGATGTTGAACACCGACTCAAACGGGGTGAACTGCCAGCCATTATCGCAACAGGCTCCCTTGAACTGGGAATCGATATCGGTCATCTCGATCAGGTTGTGATGGTGCAAACTCCGCAAACTGTTGCATCGGCTGTCCAACGCGCCGGACGCGCCAACCATCGCGTCGGCGAAACAAGTCAC
>JAFGMN010000219.1 GCA_016927515.1 candidate division CSSED10-310 bacterium
ATTCGAGTTGGCAGTTCCATCGAACGGCAGTATACTACTCCTTCTGACCGTGGCGGCAGGGGGCCGTCACCGGCGCTCCGGGAGGTTGCGATGGACAATGCGAAGGAATTGAAAACGATCGAAAAAATGCTGACCGAACATCTGGGACGGCATACGGATATTCCGCGGGAAACCATGATCCGCGTCATTCTTGATCGCCGGGAAGCGATTCCTGCGAGTTGCGGTGCATTGGCAACCTGGACACCGGTTGAATCCACCGGTCGAAGCCCCAAGGATACAGTTTTGGTGCGACGGAAGGAAAGCGAGGGAGACATCGATTGGGATTCTCCAAACAATCTTCCCATTGAACCCGCCACGTTCGATATGTTGCTGGAGGATGCGGTTACGGTTCTGTCGGAATCCACGGAAGTTTTCGAAACCAACCGCGTGGTCGGCGCCGATCCGTCCATGGCAATGCCAGTCCGGACAATCTCAACAGATTGTCTTCCAGCGTTGTTCACGGACAACATGTTCCGGCCCATTCCCCCGGATATCGAAACGAGTTGTTTTTACGGAAAACCATTTACGCTTCTCGTGCTGCCGTATACGAAACTGGAGAGAGATCGGTACGATGGCCGCCTTCGGAAGCTACCCGATGGCCGTACGTCGGATATGGCTATCGCCATGGATCTGGACCGTCGTATGGGAATCGTTTTCGGATCGGCATACTGCGGCTCCGTTAAAAAACTGATTTTCAGCGTGATGAATTATTACCTTCCCGGAGAAGGTATCCTGCCGCTTCATTGCTCCGCAAACGAAGGAAGTAACGGCGATATCGCTCTCCTGCTGGGACTCAGTGGAACCGGGAAAACCACGCTGTCCGCCGTGCCCGACAGAGCGCTTCTCGGCGACGATGAGCACGCATGGTCCGATCACGGCATTGCAAACTTCGAATACGGGTGCTATGCCAAACTCATCAACCTCGATCCGGAAAAAGAACCGGAGATTTTCGATGCCTGTTTTCATGATGACGATGTAATGTATCACGGAGCCATCATCGAGAACGCAATGATGTATCCCGACGGATCATTCGATCTGAACGATGAACGCTATACACCTAACTCCCGCGGCTCATACCCTCTTCGTTACCTTAGTAATATCAAGCCGTCGTCCCGCGGGAATCATCCCCAGACCATCCTGTTTCTGACCGCCGACGCCAACGGTGTTCTCCCACCCATCGCCCGGCTCAATACCCACCAGGCCATGCTCTGGTTCCTGATGGGATACACCAGCAAGCTCGCTGGTACGGAAACCGGGATCGTTGAACCCAAAACGACCTTTTCGCGATTCTTCGGGGAACCGTTCATGCCCCGGAATCCCGATGTTTATGCTTCGATGCTCGGTAATCGCATGCGGAAACACCAGACACGGGTGTTTCTGATCAATACCGGATGGAGCGGTGGCCCGTATGGGATTGGAAAGCGCATGGATATCCGGTTGACACGAAAACTGGTGGATGCGGCCATGTCCGGCCGTCTCGATTCAGTCGATTACATCGACGATCACCGGTTTCATTTGCAGATACCCATGACCGTACCGGGACTCGAGGACGCCACTCTGCTTCAACCGATCAATACCTGGACGGATAAGGACGCCTTCGAAAAACGAGCCGACCGGCTGGCTTCGGAATTCGCGAATCATTTCAAAAGGGCATATGGCGGCAAGGGAATCGATCCCACTGTGGAAGCGCAGTGCCCCGGGAAATAGCGAACATCCTGAACGCATATCAAACCTGGCTGACAACCATCGATGCGGCGTTTCAATCGGTAAAAATTGCGCGTCCCGCCGCGATTCCATGCCACGCCGGCTGCTCCGCGTGCTGCTATGCCCTGTTTGCCGTTCCCCTCATCGATGGTTTTCTGGTTTGGCGGGACATCCACCGTCGGCCGCCGGATATCGCCCGGGATCTGATGGATCGATGCCATAGATTGGTTGTCGATTGGGTCGCCGCGACAGCGCCCGATCCGCCACCCATCAACGGCGTCGGTTTTCGCATCGAGACAATAGGATGGCGGGTTTTCGATGCCATGGTCGATGCATTTCAACGGCCATGCCCGTTTCTGACGAACGCCGGTTTGTGCTGTGTTTATGACGGGCGACCCCGGATCTGCCGGCTGGCCGGAACCGTGTTTGTCGATCCGACGTCGGGCGTGCGGTTACCGGACTTCTGTCCAACGGCGGAGGATGCGCGCAACAACGCGTCATTTGATGCGGCACCGTTTCCGATTGCGGCAATGGATGGACGGTTGATGGAATTCCAGGAGCGTTTTGCTGCAGCACTCGAATCCGAGACCGGCCGACGGATTCGTGCCGGGCATACATTTCCCGCTGCCGGGGTTCTGGAAGCGGCAGCATTTGAATTACCTGTCCACCGATTCGGTGAAGACCGATAGCTATGTTACCGGCCTGTCATATTGCCTAACCCGTTCGAAAAACGTCTTTCGGCATTCCGTTTCGATTGTCATCAGCGTATCGAACGCTTCACGGAAATCCTGTCGTCCAGTGGCGAATACGCCATGGCCATAGACGATGACGCCCGGATGGTTCCGCAACGCCGCCGGCATCGTCCGACAAAGTCCAAAGGGTCCCGTACCCACTTCTCCGGGAACGATGGGCACGCCGTTGACAAACCGTTTTTTCGGGCAGCGACGATAGCACTCATTCCGGTTTTCGCAATCGGTATCTTCCGTGCAGTCCATTGACAGGATAACGGAAAACTTGGGATGTCCATGCAAGATTGCCCGCGCCGGGGTCTGGGTCAGCACTTCCCGGTGAGCAGCCAATTCACTGGATGCCGTGACACCGGCACATGATGAACCATCCACCGGGCACGGATCGATACAGCCCCCCAGTTCGTCCAATGAACTGCTGGTCTGTGAAATGTAGATCGTGTCTCCCGCTCGATACGAAATGTTACCGAAAAACGAATCCACCAGTTCATACTCGACGGTTTTTCCCCCGGCTTCGATCATGGCTGCCATAACGGAGCTTTCCGTGCAAAACGGGCCCGGAGTCAGATTCGGTGATGGCAGATCGATGTGTGCCGGGATCGTTTGCAGCACGTGCTGGAATGCCTTTCGCTGCGCTGCCGTGAGATGACCGTGACGGGCGGCGGTGAGATAATCCGAAAAGAATGTAACGAACACGGCGAAACAGACCGAACTGAACACGATAAACGCCTGTTCCGGGCTGACGATGCCGAATGTGATAATACCCTTGTCCGGAATGATGACTGATTTCCGCCGTTTTAACGCCGCAACGATGGTTGCGGCATCCCATGACCGGCTCAGCGGCAGATCGTGAATGAATGTACGGGTTTCGCAATCCTTAGGATAAATCGCGTCATCACCCGATTCCGCAAGGCTCGTGATCATCGTTCGATATGGCTCGGCCGGTAATGCACAAATCAGGGAATTGATGCTGAGTTCCTGAAATATCCGGTTCAGAACGTCTTGACGCGGATCGTCCCGGTTCCATTCCAGGTCAGCGTCGAGCACGCCCATGACCGCTTCACCCGGCTCGACCAAACCAACCGAAACGAGCTTCTCGGCATACTTCACCATCAATCGATCCATTCCACCTCCAGTTCCTCTTCCCATGCCAGACCCAACTCCAGCGCACGCATCCGAACGGGCCGTCCGCGCGCGTCCAAGCCCCGGATCCGGTA
Organism: candidate division CSSED10-310 bacterium; assembly: GCA_016927515.1. GTDB lineage: Bacteria > CSSED10-310 > CSSED10-310 > CSSED10-310 > CSSED10-310 > JAFGMN01. The sequence goes on from JAFGMN010000219.1 coordinate 3,707, forward strand.
ATACTTGGCCCGCGCAGCCAGGAAAGCATCCCGATTCAGTGGCGGGACATCGAATCCGGCGCCTCCCGTTCCCGGTTCCGTGAAAAACCGTTTCGGAAGATCGTCGTCATCCGCATCAAACCCGTTCAGCGCATTCATTATCCGCTCGTGATACGTGATCCGCTCGCCAATCCGCAGCAGATCCTGTGCGGAACTCGGTACGCCCGTCACAGCCGTATACGCCCGGGCAAACTCTTCCAGGGAGACTCCCAGGAAAACGAATTTGCAGGCGGTCAATGAATCGACCATTGCATTCATGTCTTCGGCGATCTTGATGATTCTCGCTTTTCCGTCAAACGTAAATCGATCGGTAGCCACCGGTTTGCGCAGAATCTCATGACTGATGGGGTAGGCCCGCAGATGACAACCTCCCCGGGTCGATGTCGTATAGGCCAGAGCCATTCCATACGCACCCCGCGGATCATACGCGGCCAGCTCCAAACCCTTCACCGCAATGGCCGCGTCCGGTGTGCCCATGGCACGGGCATACAACGCACTGCCCTCCCGCAACCGGAGAATCGTTTCATCCGGTGCGTCAGAAAAACCCAGCGCCGACACCATTTCCACCAACTTCGATCCCCGGATC
>JAFGMN010000220.1 GCA_016927515.1 candidate division CSSED10-310 bacterium
GACGTCTTGCGCCTTGATGGCGGCGGCTCGGCACGCGAATTGGTCCGGCGGTTCAGCGCAAAACGGCTCCGGTTCCCGGACGGCGGAGGGTACGACGATGTGATGGATGGCGAATTGCATCAGAATGGCATGCCGTCGTGGCGAGGCGGAGGCCAGGATCAACGGTGGTTGATTCATGTGAGAACGATGCCCGGATCGAATCCGCACTGTGGACACCGGCCGGTGTTGTCCAGGTCGATCGGACCCACGGTATAGCCGCGTCGCTGAATCAATAAATGTCCACATGTCGGGCACCGGGAATCGGAAGATTCCTCGGGGTGGATGTTTCCGACAAAGACAAAGTGGAGGTACTGGCGCGTGATTTCGGCTGCTCGGTGCAGCGTGTTGATGGGCGTTGGCGGATGGGTCATTTGATAGGATGGGAAGTATCGGCTCAAGTGCAGCGGTGTGTCCGGTCCAAGTTCATTGGCGATAAATCGACCCAATTCATGGAAACGGTTTTCCGAATCATTCTCTCCAGTGATAACCAGATTAGTGATCTCCAAATGCATCGTTTCTGCAGCCAAGCGGCATGTGTCGAGGACCGGTTGCAGCCGGCCATTGCAGAGATTCCGGTAAAATGCGTCATCCATCGATTTGATGTCGATATTCATGGCGTCGATCCATGGCCTGAGCGCAAGAAACGGCTCCCGGTTGATCATGCCGTTGGACACGAGAATGACACGAATGCCATTTTCGCGAAGAATCCGAGCGCAATCCATGATGTACTCAAACCAGATCAGGGGTTCTGCATATGTGAAAGCAACCATATCCAGTTTTCTGGCCTGGGTCAGGGCCAGCAGATCTTTCGGCGGAATATCCCGGGTTGCGACGGGAGATTGCGAAATTTGCCAATTCTGGCAGAACCGGCACGCGAGATTGCATCCATTATTACCCAAAGAAAGGATTTCCTGCCCTGGCCGATAGTGAAAGAGGGGTTTTTTCTCAATGGGATCGACATGCATGGCACACACCTTGCCATAATTTGTAACGATGAGTGAACCACCGATATTTTTACGTGATCGGCAGATCCCGTCGTGTCCGTCATGAATGCGGCAGTGCAACGGACACAAATCGCATTGGACGGTCAGCTCATCCAATTGATGGAAAAAAGCCGCTTCCTGCATCATAAAATATCCTTTCCTTGCCGATCGGTCACGTGTGCGTTCGCGCGGTGAAGTTGGCGGATCTATTGTTTTCGTTCTATCACTAATCGAGCTAATCGCTCAAGATCGTCACGATAGGGTGATGGGGGAATCGTGGTCAGGATGGAGCACGCTGTTTCGATGTGCTGTTGGGCCGTTTGGAGGACACGTTCCGGAATGTTAAATGTTCTCATTGATTGGACACACATATCGGCTGTCATCGATTCGCAAGCGCGTTCGGGGTTCGTCACACGCGTTTGGATTTCTTTTGCGCGACGGGTTGGAACGGCTTTGATCAGATAGATAAGTGGAAGTGTGATGCATCCTTCCTTCAGATCCTGGAACGGCTGTTTTCCAGCAGTTTCCTCTGGAAACCAGTCCAGAAGATCGTCGATGATCTGGAATGCCATTCCCACATGTTCACCGAATCGATGGAAACGGATCATCAAATCATTGTCTCCCGTGACCGCAGCACCGAGCTGTCCGGACAGCGCAATAAGGGCAGCCGTTTTCCCTCGGATGATCGTTTCATACAGGGATGATTGAGGCACGGAAAAACGATTGAAATCCTGGATTAACTCCGCTTCGATCATCGTTGTGACGGTCTGGTGAACGGCATTGCGGAGTGTATCCGATTCGGAGTTCATCAAAGCGAGGGCGCGGATGTAGAGAATATCACCGGCAAGGATTGACAGCTGAAAGCCCAATTGTTTCGGGGCCGTTGGCTGCCCGCGTCGGATGGAAGCGTTATCGAGTACATCGTCATGAAAGAGGGAAGCGGTGTGAATCATTTCGACGATTCCGGCATACCGGTGAGTGGGGTGTGTGACGGAATGACCGAGGGCATTGCAGACGAGGTAGACTAAAGCTGGGCGGATTCGCTTTCCCGGATGGACGAGAAACGGATTCAGTGCCGCGATAATGGTTGGGTCGGCGGTGTCAAGGCAGTCGACAAAACGGGCGTCGAACTCCAGGAGGCATTGGGAGATGCTCTGGAAGAAGACGCCCGTCATGACACCCTCGTGGACCTTCTGGAATCAGTTGAGATCAGCGAGAGAATTAAGTTGGTAGCGGCCCTCGTGTGCGAGTTCGGTTTTCATCTGTTCCAGCCACGTGCTGACAATTTCATTTTCTCTGGATCGCAGAACCTGCTGACGTAGCCGCGGTATTTCTTTCTCGAAAGCATCTTGATCGAAATCATTTCGTGAAGCCAGCCGGAAAAGGACGCCGTTTTTCCTGATTTCATATACTGGGCTGACAGCGCCAGCATCGAGTTCGAACAGCTCATTGATGATTTCTTCGTTTCCGCCGACGCTGGGTATGCTGAGTCCGCGAGTGAAATCGCCTGTATTTTTAGATTCGGCAGAGAATTCCGTCACAGCTTCTTCCCATGATTTTCCTGCGAGGATTGCTTGGCGCACTTTTTCCGCTTCGGCTTGTGCCAATTCGCTGGCTGCATGATTCCGATATTTGGTCAGTGCATCATCTTTGACATCTTCGAATGGAGGGATGAAAGAGGCCTTTGTTGCTTTCAACTGAAAGAGGAAAACGCCACTGATGGTTTCGACCGGGATGCTGATTTCGCCTTCTTCGAGGTTCGACAGAATATCTTGCAGATTTTGTGCATACCCGATCACGCGAGGGGGAACACCGGGCTCAAAAAACTCGGATGTCTGGACAACCAGAGTTTTGTCTTTGACCAGATCGGACAAGCGGGAGACTCCCGGCTCAACCTTGTCGAATACATGCTGGGCGGCTTTCATCACGAGTATTTTGGATTCCTCTTCCCGTAACTGCTTTTCGATCTCTTTCTTAACCTCTTCCAAGGGTTTCCAGGATGCTTCCTGATACTCCGTCTTCTTGATAATATGCCATCCGAACCGGCTGCGAACGGGTTCCTGAGTAAGTTCACCCACCTCCAGTTTAAAGGCGGCTTGTTCGAAAGCCGGGTCCATTCGACCCTTCTGGAAGAATCCAAGATCGCCGCCACTGGAACTCGACGGGCATTCGGAAACCGCTTTGGCAACTTCAGCGAAATCGTCCCCGTTCTGTACCCGCGTCAACGCAGCTAAGATCTTTTCTTTTGCCGCGGCTTCCGTTGCTTCGTCTGCATCGGACTCCACGTTAATCAGAATATGACTGGCCCGGATTTTCTCAGGAACCTGGTATTTTTCGAAATTCCGGTCGTAATAATCTTCGATGTCCTCGTCGAATAGCTCGACGTCTTTCTCGTACTGCTTGGGATCAAACTGCACATACTCCACCATGACCTGATCACCCACCCGAAACTCGTCAAGATGAGCTGAATAATAGGCTTCCACTGCCGCAGGATCATCGGTGACTTTTTCCTTGAACTGCGGCATGGTGAACTGAATGTAATCGCAGTTTATCTTCACATTCTGTTGAATGAAGCGTTCCTTGAGTTCATCCTCGGTCACGGGTGCAGCGGAACTGATCAGAGTCCGGGTTTTTTCCAGCCGGATGTCATCGGCGACAGATGCTTCATACTGCGCAGGTGTCATACCCATCCGGGCAAGCGTTTGCTGGTACGCACTGGGAGAAAACGTTCCATTCCGCTGGAATGCCGGTATGGCGGCAATGTTGTTCTGAACTTCCTGTTGAGATACCGTGACATGAAAGTCGTTGGCCGCGGTTGTCAGAAGGGCCCGGTTGATCAGTTGTTCCCGTGCCATTTCATTGAAATCCAAAGTACCTGCCAATCGGTCGAAATTCTCTTGGTACATCTGGCGATAATACCGGTGCAGTTGCTGGCGGGTCTCAACGACGTCCCGCCAGGATATCTCAGTATCCCCGATAACCGCCGCTGCGCTGGTTTCTTCCGGACGATCTAAAAACGACCAACCGTAAAACGCAATGAATGAGACAATGACCGGCCAAAGAAATACATGGCTCCAGAATTTAATTTTTGTTCGAAAAGTATTCAGCATGAGCGTCTCCTTAGAATCTGCGACAATATGCAAGGCTGGTTCACGGCCCTTCAGGTTGACGTATGCTAAAAGAACAATGCATATTTTTCAACTGGAATCGCGGGGAAATCGTCGATTCGAAGGGAAAATATGAAAACTGCCGGTTTGATTTCTGATACGCACCTGAATGCCTGTTCCGTCCGCTTGATGGACCGGCTCGCCGCGTGTTTCGCGTCGATTGATATGATTCTTCATGCTGGAGACATCACGCATCCGGACGTTCTCGATATGCTGGAATCGCTGGCTCCAGTGACCGCGGTAGCCGGAAATATGGATACACATCCTCTTCTTGCGACTCTCCCATCACGGCGGGTCTTGCGGATTGAAGATGCACGCGTGGGATTGATTCACGGCTGGGGCGGCTCCCAGGGTATCATCCAGCGCGTACTTGCGGGTTTCGATCCAGGCTCCGTTGACATCATTGTTCACGGACATTCGCATGCTCCCCATGTGACCCGGACCGCAACATGCCTGGTGATCAATCCAGGCAGTCCAACGGATTGCCGGGGTGCACCGTATCCCAGTGTTGCCATCCTGAAGATTGACGGTGCCGCAGCCGAAGCCGAAATCATTTCAATCACCGTGTGATGAGCACGATGAAGCCGGGAATCGGGTTTACCACGGAAAGAGTACGGTTGTCGGAATGAGCGCAATGAGACCCGTTGCGAGACCGGCGAGAACGGCGAGGGGAATGAAGAGGACGCCGGCGGCTTTAGCGGGAGTGAACCGGTAAATCAGTCGAACGGCTATACTGATCAGCAGAAGCGACCAGCCGAGCAGGACAGAGAGAACGATGGGGTAGAGTCCATCGAGGGATGTCAGGACGCGGAGTAACCAGGCGGATGGTCCAGCCAGCCAGATTGGGAGTGTCGAAATGATGACAAAGAGAAACAGTGTCAACCCGCGACCAGCGCCGCCGGCCAGATCAGCGGACAGGTGCCAGACGGCGGAGAACAGGAGGATGCCGGTGAGGAGTGCCAGGATATGGAATGGAGCGAGGGCGGTGAAAGCTGATGGGTTGACGTTGAGTGCATCATGGTGGGATGCCCAGACGCCGGCGAGTGTGGAGATCATGGTTCCGATCAGAACGGTGGTGGCGAGGGGTCCTGGGTGGGTCAGGGTCAATTCGCGGAAGATGCGGCCGGGTTGGATGATGACCCGTGCCAGTTGACGAGGAATGCGTTTCATGCCGTGTCTCCGGTTGGTGCCGGCGAAGGCCGGTCCAATTGGTGTGAATCCAGATAGTGTTTCAGGTGATTGCGGCAGCGGATCAGAAACGCCTGGACCTCGGGAATCAGGTAATCGGGATAGGTCCATGGCAGTGTTTCCCATCCTGCGGGATGATAGAGAAGCGTGACTTCTCCGAACACACCGTCCTGAAGGTAGAGGCGGTGAGAAAAGTTTTTACTTGTTGCCAAAACGACCTGGGAAAGGTTGACGTATCCCGGATCGATGTTGATTTCTCGATGAAAACCATCGTCATCGTGTCGACCGAACACCCATTCGAGTTCCCGCATTTGTCGTTTTCGCAGGGACAGATGCCCGGGATTGAAGGGAGGAGTGAATGCCAGGAATCCTTTGATCAGGCCATCTCCCATTTCGGATCGATAATAATTGGTGTGCTTGAAAGCCCTGGGATCGAGACGCTCGATGGGATCACCGAAACGGTCGATCAGTGTTTCACATCCGTCTGCGAAAACCGCCTGATCGGTGGCAAGAATCGCTGTGAAGAAGACGCAGGGGGGGGGTGATGTCAGTGGTTTCATTTCCCTAGATTCATTTGATCCGCCGGATTTTTTCGTGTCCCCGGCGGCGGGTCAGTTGCTCGTTGTAATACCGTTCATAGATGACATCCCATTCCTTACTGCCTTCCGGGGGGGATTTGGTCATTGACTTGAGTATCTGTCGAACGACATGGTCAATTTCATCTTCGAGTTTCAACTCATCGGTGATGATCATTTTCACACGGAGTCGGATATCGTTGGTATCGCGAAGAACATCGAGGTTCGGATCATTTTCGATGACATCCGATACGACATGGGCCAGATGGTTGATTTTTGCTGCGGACAGCCGCATGGGTCACCTCCCTAGAGAATGAGACCGCGTTCTTTGGCCAGTTTGCTTTTTACCATTTTAAACATGTCATGATACTGGATATTTGACTGGTCCATGGTAACGGCATGGTGTTCCAGCAGTTTCCTGACTTCTTCATCCAGATCGTCTTCCACCTGGAGATCGCGGATAATGGCTGAATCCACCGATGCGAGGACTGCTTCCTTATCAAACAGAATGATGAATTCTTCCTCTGCTAAAATCCGGGTGATTTCGTGTGCAATGAATTTAATTCGGGATGATCTGAGCTTCATAATCCCTCCTGTGGGATATCACGCTTCCCTTAATCCGCCCTTACAATAATCATCATGATCCCGACCGTCAAGAAGACATGTATCCTATCTTGACAGGCTCGTAGAAACGCTTTACATTCCTTGTGCCCTGAAACGGGGTGATATCCGGTTTGATCCAAGGAGAATGTGAGAATGGCTAAAATTTGGGAAGAGAAAGACAACGAGTTTCTGAAAACGAATTATATGAAATACAGCAACCAGGAGCTTGCGGAGATGTTCGATGTGACGAAAAAGTCCATCCAGGGAAAACTGCGGCGGCTGGGTTTGCATCGTCGGGACGATGTTCCAGTCGAGAAAAAGCGAATCACGTTGTCGTTTGCCAAGCATCCCCGGGATGATCAATCGGATGAGAAGCCGATTTTTCGTCGGAAACGATTGAATTATAAGGTTCCGGAAGCCAAACCGGTCACTCCTCCGTCATCGGTGTATAAACCGATGGAGATGACGCAGAAGCGGGAGCGTGCCATGCGGGAACTGGATAATGCCATGCAGGTTTTGTCCGAGGGTGGCCGTGACCAAGCCCTTGAGGAATTCCGGTTCATCAAGGAAAAGTTTCCCAGGGAGTTGGACATTGTGCAGAAAGCGGAGTTATGGATCAGTGTCCTGACGCGGCCGCCGGAGATTGAGCCGCAGACGGCTGAAGAACATTATTCCATGGGGATCCGTATGGCCCAGAAAAACCGGCTGGACAAGGCACAGATTCATTTTCGAAAAGCGGTAGAAATGGACGAATCCTATTTGGATGCCCGGTATAACCTGGCGTGTATTGCATGCAAACAGGGAGACCATGTCCAGGCGATTCAGATGTTGGCCGATATTGGTGAACTCGACGAACGTTTTATTGAGACGGCGACACTGGACGAGGATTTCGAGCCGGTCTGGGATAACGATATATTTATTGACCTCGTGATGCAGTTTTTCGGTGAATCCGAGGATGAAGACTGATCAGCGTCCCAGGAATTCCCTGTGTAGCGCTTGCTGAGCGCGGTCGGCGGCATCCCGGGGAACCAAGGCGGAAATGGTGGCATGGGAGTCGACGGTCTGAAAGATATCGATGCCAGC
>JAFGMN010000221.1 GCA_016927515.1 candidate division CSSED10-310 bacterium
CGATCCTGGAAACCGCTCCCGTTTGCTCATGCGGTTTTGTCCCGGAACAGAAACTGCCGGTGACCGCGCCGAATATCCAGCTGATTCGTTTACGGTCACGAATCCGAATAGCGCTCAACATGCTTCAGGAGTGGGATGCTCGGAGAATCGCTGATCCCGATGATTCCAGGACGCCATCGGCATGCGGTGGAACATCACGGGCATCCTCCGGTGAATCGGCTGGTGATCCGATAGAAGCACTGATGGCGCTCGACCCCGAAACACCGGATATCGTTCCACGGCTGGATGCAATTCTCGATACGCGGCTGTTGGAGCGGCTTCTCATGGTGGACAGCGGAAAATCACCGCGGGTCGTCGTTCGGTTCAGTGATTTGCGAAGCATTTTGGAAGGCCAGGTTTTATCTCTTGAGCAGGCCAGGCGGATCGTCCGGTCGTGGCTGGAGAACGCTCCCGGTCTGGATGACGGCGATTGGATCAAATTTGACGAGTGATTACTTCCGGCGCATGCTGGTGATCGTCACGGGCTCCACCGGCACATCACTGAACAGGTTGTGTTTTTTGTCCGGATTTTGGTAGGTCGAACCAGTGGGAATGGATTTAATGGCATCGACGACATCCATACCGGCGATGACTTTTCCGAAAACAGCATAGCCGAATCCCCGGGATGTTGTATCGCGGTGGTTGAGTGTTTCATTGTCTACGACGTTGATGAAGAACTGGCTTGTTGCGGAATCGACGATGCCGGTACGGGCCATGGCAATGGTTCCGCGGGTGTTCTTCAGCCCATTGGTTGCCTCGTTTTTGATGGGAGGCCGGGTTTCTTTCGGCGTCAAATCCGCTGTCAGCCCCCCCCCCTGAATCATGAACGTATCGATGACACGATGAAAAACCGTCCCTGCATAAAACCCGTCATCGACGTACTGAAGGAAGTTTTTTACTGTAATGGGTGCCTTATCCTGGAACAAGGCTATCTCGATCGTTCCCTTTGTGGTTTGCATTTCTACCACCACAATGGTTCCCATTTCCTTCTGAATATCTTCGAGGGATTCCGCCGCCACACATAGGAAAGGAATCCCGGCAGCCATCAGCACGATCATCCACATGACGTTTTTCATGTTATCCTCCTGTCACAACCATCTCCGGTCTTCTCCGGCAATCACCGTCCTGAACGTGTCTTCCACGCCAAGTATACGTGGCCGAATCCCGAATTTCCAGTCTCCTGAAAAACGAAGGTTGATTCCATCGGTTCATCAGCGTAGTATACATCGCCGTGCTCAAAGCGGCAATCGAACAAGAATGGAAAGGGAGGTTGAATGAAACGGAGTTTACAATGTATCGAGAGGACATGGAATGGCCAAGGATGATCTGATTTTCGGGCAGGGCACCATCACCAAGGTGCTGGCCGGTGGTTTCTATGAAGTGGAAACGGAATCGGGTCACCGGATCATGGCCCGTATATCGGGTCGGATGCGAACGAATAACATCCGGATTGTCCTTGGCGACAAAGTGACGGTGGGTGTCTCACCGCACGATCCCACAAAAGGGCTTATCACGTATCGTACCAAGTAAATAAACATGATGAATCAATCCAGTCACAGCCCACTCAACACGGTGGTTGTCTACCTGGAATTCGATCGGCGGCTGCAGTCACTTACCGGAATATCCCGCACCTCCATCGAAGTCACAGATGGAACTCCGTTTTTCATGGTGCTCCAGGCGGTGCTGGAGAGTTATCCCGCTATCATCCATGAGTATGATCTCACAACACTCGGCTTCTCCATCAACGGTCTTCGGCCGAGTCCCCAGTCAACGCTGTCGGAACATGACGTGATCTCGTTAGGGATTCAGGACAACTCCCGTATGGACAGCGGTCTGGAAGATGAATACTACCATTAGGCGAACTGGTATGAAACGTCGACTGGAGAACATCTTTGACAGCGTGGAAAACTACAACTGTTTTGCGTGCGGTCCGAACCATCCGTTCGGATTGCATCTGACATTTGAGTATGACGACGCTGTAGATGAGGTCAGCTGCCTGATCCGCCCGGATATGCTGTTTGCGGGGTTTCCGGGTATTCTCCACGGCGGCATTCAAGCGACCATTCTCGATGAAGTGGCTTTCTGGGGGACATGGGGAAAGCATGGCCGCTCCGGTTTCACCTACGATCTGACCATCCGGTACCGGCAGAAATGCCCAGTGGAAACGACCATTGAAGCAATAGGGATCGTCCACGATGAAGAAAAGCGGCTGGTTCCGGTGGATGTCGTTCTTCGAAATCCCGATACCGGTATGATCTATACCGATGGCCGGGTCCGATATTACCTACCGCGCATGGATCCCCGGAACTCCGGCGGGAAATAACACTCGGGTTTCTGGACCTTGTCAGCAATTCCGGCTACTATCACGTCTGCATGAAAGCCGCGCTATCGTCGATAATCATCTGGACCACTCTGATCGGTCTGATTATCTCTTTCTTTCCGGTACCGGTCTGGAGTGAAGAGATTGAGCGACCACGCATCAAGCGTTTCCGAGTGGTAGCCCAGGGCGATGAATTCGCGGTCTATGGGGAATTGTTTCCCGCTTTTCAACCGGATATCGAGGCTAGCATCCTGGCCGGTGTCCCCACGACCTTCGAATTCTATGTTTATCTTAAGCGGGTCCGGTGGTATTGGAACAACGAAATCCTGGCGCATGCGACATACCGCCATCAGGTGACCTACGACACATTGCGGAAAACCTATGCGGTGGTCATTGACCGGGTCGGTGAGGACGGGATCATCCTTTCCGAGATCACCGGCAGCCGGCAACGAATGCAGGAGTTGATGACTCAATTTCACGGATCCGTCGTGTATCCAGTCCATGACCTTGACCCTGATGACCAGTATTATGTCTCGCTCACCGCAAGCCTGACAACGCGTCAACTCCCATCCCCCTGGGACCATATCCTGTTTTTCCTGTCGAATGATTTCAAGACGGAAACGAGCCGGAAGTTTTTCCCTGAACATTGACGGGCGGGCACAAACACCCATGGAACGGCAGCGTAGCACAGCCTCGCAGAAACACCGGAAACGGCGGCAGACGACCATCCTGGCAGGCATCGCCGTAGTCGGACTCCTCGTGATCCTATCGATTCTCGAGTATCACTGGCTGGCAAAAACGCATCCCGCCATTCTCGCACTGCTCAACTTCAACGTCATCCTGTTGATTCTTCTGATTTTCTTGATTTTCAGAAATCTCATCAAGATGTATGTCGAACGCAGCCGACAGAAAGAAGGATCCCGCTTCCGCACAAAACTCGTTCTGGCGTTTACCATTCTGACCCTTGTACCCACGCTTCTGTTGGCATTGATCGGCACCAATCTGATCGCCACCGCCGTTCAAAACTGGTTCGATCCCCAGATCGGACAGTTTGTGGACGATTCGATGGAAATCGCCCGGATGGCTCATCATCAATTCGAGCGGCGTGTGGAGTTGATTGGATCGGCGATTAGCGCTCAACAGCAACGGGAACCGGAAAAAACCATTGACCCCGCCGACGGAAAGAAGGTTCGTGCGGAAGCATTGCTGGTGGATTGCCACAAATGGGCCGACCGGATCCGCACGGATTTTTCATTGGAAACCGTTCAGGTTTTTTCAAATTCCGGCAAGGAATTATGCCGGTCAGCTCCAGAAAATCTGCCAACCGGTGTTTTCGCTGTCGACCCCGTTGCGAGTACCAATGGATCTCCCGGTTGGTTCACGCGCATCGTACCCATTGGTTCCGATGAACTCATTCAGCATTCCCGTCGAATCCAACCCATCGAATCCGATTGGGGCCCCGATGCACCCGCTATCATTGTCATTGGCATGAAGATTCCCGGCTCGCTGGCATCGCGAATCCGCAGCATTCAATCCAATTACGAGGCCTATAAACAACAAAAGCAGGTCATCCGTCCAACCCAGGGCCTGTACGTTTCCATTTTCCTGTTGATTTCATTGACCATCCTGTTTGCTGCGCTCTGGGTTTCGCTGTATTTCGCTCGGCAGATTTCCGATCCCATCGCTCATCTATCCCGGGCGACGATGGAACTGGCCCGGGGTAATTACGATGTCCGCTTGGATATCCAGGCGTTGGATGAATTGGGGGATCTTGTACGGTCGTTCAATTCGATGACGGGTGAGTTGCGTAACAGCCGGAACATCATCCAGCGGACGACTGCCGAACTCACGGACCGGAACCGGGAGATAGATGCGCGGCGCAGCGAGCTGGAGGCGATACTCAGCACGATCAAAGCCGGAGTCATTGCGCTGGATGGTTCGGGATGCATTCGTGTGATCAACGCAGCGGCCACTGCTTTCCTGAGTGTCGATGCTCGCCGTGTCACGCATACCGTGTATGATCAGGCGTTTGCTGCGCGGCATTTGAAGCCGATTGTCGATATTCTGGACCGGATTTTCGTTGACAGGTACAAGGTATTCCAGAGTGAGATTCAGGTTGAAACGGGATCGCGGCTATCGACATATGCAATCAATGTAACGCCGCTGGTGACGGGAAGCGGGGAGTTCAGTGGTGTTGTTATCGTATTGAATGACATGACCCAATTGTTGCGGATGCAGCGGATCGCAGCCTGGCGGGAAGTGGCGCGGCGATTGGCGCATGAGATCAAGAACCCGTTGACGCCGATCCAGTTGAACACGCAGCGATTGCAGAAAAAATTCCATGAAAAAGCGGTGGATTTTGAGCAGGTATTCGAATCGGCGACGCAGAGTATTGTGGATGAGGTTCAGGGTTTACGCCGATTATTGGATGAGTTTTCGCAGTTTGCGCGGATGCCTGAAGCCCGTTTGCAGCCTGGGCGTATCGATGAGATCATCGCGCAATCGACAGCGTTGTATGCTGCTAAGACTGGCATTGTATTGACCGTCGAATCGGGTGAAGAAATACCGGATGTCAACCTGGATGCAGGGCAGATGAAGCAGGTGATGGTCAATCTGATTGACAACGCAGTGGAAGCGATGCATGGGGAGGGTCAAATCACGATCCGGACATCGTATGATCCGGTGATCGACAAAGTGAGGGTGGAAGTCAGCGATTCGGGGCCGGGGGTTCCGGAGCAGGATCGCAACAAGCTGTTTCTACCGTATTTTTCGACAAAGGGCAGCGGTTCCGGGTTGGGGTTAGCGATATGCAGCCGGATCGTCACAGATCATGAAGGCGGTATCCGGGTAAAGGAAAATGTGCCGACGGGTGCGCGGTTCATCATTGAGCTGCCGCCGGCTTCCTGGCGCAAATTCGGTGGATAGGGGGCATGCATGGCGGGTGAGTTGATTTTGATAGTCGATGACGAGCGCAGCGTCGTGGAGGCGATCCGGGGGGTCTTGGAGGACGAAGGATATCGTACCGAATCGGCTGAATCGGGGGAAGCGGCGTTGAAGCTGTTGGAGAGGGAAACGCCGGATTTAATTCTTCTGGACGTCTGGATGCAGGGGATGGATGGGCTGGCCACATTGTCCCGTATTCGGGAAACCGTGCCGGAACTGGGTGTCATCATGATATCCGGTCATGGAACAATCGAAACAGCGGTGCGTGCCACGCGACTGGGAGCGTTGAATTTCATCGAAAAGCCGTTATCTCTGGACAAGTTATTGCTCGAAGTGCGTCAGGCTCTGAAGCAATTAGCGCTGGAGAGGGAAAACCGCGATTTGAAGCAGAGAATCACGCAGCGGTACCGGATGGTCGGAAGCAGCCGGGCGATGCGGGAAACGCAACGGATGATCCGGACAGCGGGTCCCAGCAATGCGCGCGTTTTGATCTCCGGAGAAAGCGGCACGGGCAAGGAGTTGGTTGCGCGGGAAATCCATCGTGCATCGCAGCGATCCGCCCGTACCTTTGTTGAAGTGAATTGCGCGGCGATTCCGGAGGATCTGATCGAGTCGGAGTTGTTCGGTCATGAGAAGGGAGCGTTCACGCATGCCGTTCAGCGGAAGCGAGGCAAGTTCGAGATCGCCGACCGCGGCACGTTATTCCTGGATGAAGTGGGAGACATGAGTCTCAAGACGCAGGCCAAGGTTTTGCGGGTTCTGGAGGAGGGTCGGATTGAGCGGGTGGGTGGGAGTGAACCCATCGGTGTGGATGTGCGCGTGATCGCCGCCAGTAATAAGGACCTGGAAAAGGAGATTCGCGAAAACCGGTTTCGGGAAGACTTGTTTTACCGGTTGAATGTGATTCCGATTCACTTAGCGCCGCTTCGGGAGCGGGTTGAGGATATCACCGATCTGGCGGCGCATTTCCTGGGATTTTTCTGCAGTGAGTATGGAAAACCGGAGAAAGTGGTCTCGGAAGCTGCCATGAAGATCTTGGAATCTTACGCCTGGCCGGGTAATATCAGGGAGTTGCGGAATGAGGTGGAGCGGCTGGTCATTATGACATCGGCCCGGGTGATTGAGCCGGAGGATTTGCGACGGGAGTTTCAGCGGCGGGTGGATCCGGCAGGAATGGCGGTATTGGTGGAGTGTATCGAGTTGAAGGAGGCTCGGGAGAAATTCGAGAGGGCGTTTATCGCTCAGCAGCTCGAGAGGAGTCAGTGGAACATCACGCAAGCGGCTGAGAGCTTGGGTATTGAGCGGTCGAATCTGCACCGGAAGATCAAGCAATTGGGTATCCGGAACATGGTGGAACCGAAGTTGCGCCATCGGGATAGGGAGACATGAAATGACAAAAGCATCGGGGCAGCAGATCATCATGAATGCGAAGGAACTGGACCGAATCCTGTCACGTTTTGCGTATGAAATTCTGGAGCGGTTTACGAATCGGGAAACGCTGGCGGTGGTGGGGATTCAGACGGGGGGAGCTCATCTGGCTCGGCGGTTGGTCCAGAAGCTGGAAGTGTTGGAGAAGCGCTCGTTTGATTTAGGCATTCTGGACATCACGCTTTACCGGGACGATCTGGCATTGGAAAAGAACCAGCCGATTGTCCGGAAAACGGATATTCCGTTCAAGGTGACACAAAAAGAGATCGTATTGGTGGACGATGTATTGTATACGGGGAGGACGGTTCGGGCGGCACTGGATGCATTAATTGATTTCGGTAGGCCCCGGGTCATTGCGTTGGCCGTGGTTGTGGATCGCGGATTGCGTGAATTTCCGATACGGCCGGATTTTATCGGAAAAACGATACAGACGGTGCCTGAGGAAACGGTCCGGGTCAAGCTGGTGGAAGAGGGTGAGGCTTCGGACCGGGTCGTCATCATGAGGAGGGATTGACATTGCAGTTACGAAGTAAAGATTTACTCGGGATCGAGGGATTGACCGAGCAGGAGATCACGCTCATCTTGGACACGGCGGATTCGTTCCGGGAGGTCTCGGAACGATCGATTAAAAAAGTGCCGACACTTCGGGGCCGGACAATCATCAATTTTTTTCATGAACCCAGTACACGCACGCGGATTTCATTTGAAATCGCCGCCAAGCGGATGTCCGCGGATGGAATCAATTTTACGAAATCGGGCTCCAGTTTTTCGAAAGGTGAAACGCTTTTAGATACGGTGCTCAATCTTCAGGCCATGCAAGCGGATCTCATTGTGATCCGGCATGCCGTGCCGGGAGCACCGGGATTGATTGCCCGGCATCTCGATGCATCGGTGATCAACGCGGGTGATGGCCCCCATGAACATCCGACCCAAGCGCTGCTGGACATGCTGACAATCCGCCGAAACCTTGGCAGCCTGAAGGGTAAAACGGTGGTCATTGTTGGTGATATCGCCTTCAGTCGTGTGGCCCGGTCGAATATCCACGGCCTCGTCACAATGGGCGCTCGGGTCATCGTCGCGGGACCGCCGACCTTGATTCCCATGGGAATCGAGCGATTGGGTGTGGAAGTCTCGTACGATCTCGACCGGGTGATCCCAGAAGCCGATGCCATCATGATTCTCCGCATTCAACTGGAACGACAGGGGAAAATATTCCTGCCGTCTCTTCGGGAGTATTCCCGTTTGTACTGCCTGACGGCGGACCGGTTGAGACAGGCACGTCGGGATGTTCTGGTCATGCATCCGGGTCCCATCAATCGCGGCATTGAAATCGATCCACGGGTCGCCGACGGCGACCGGTCCGTGATCCTGGATCAGGTCGCCAATGGCGTGGCCGTTCGGATGGCGCTCCTGTTCCTGCTGGCCGGTCGCAAAGAAATGACGATGAATCAATAATCACGGGATGGAATTCACGGAGAAGGCGAATATGACGGATCTGCTTTTAAAGAATGGAAGAATCATCGACCCGGTCAATCACCGGGATGAAACAGGGGATATCCTGATTCGGGATGGCCGCATTGCCGGAACCGGAAAAAATCTGAAACCCGATGGCGTCGAAACGGAAATCGATGTCACCGGTAAATGGATTGTTCCGGGACTCGTGGACATGCACGTGCATCTTCGCGAACCGGGCCGGGAAGACAAGGAAACGATTCAGACGGGTTGCCAGGCGGCGGTTGCGGGAGGATTCACGGCTGTCGCATGCATGCCGAACACCGTGCCGGTCAATGACAACCAGTCCATCACGCGGTTCATTCTGGATAAAGCACTCGATGCTCCCGCCCGGGTTTACCCCATTGCGGCGATCACCCGGGGACTCGATGGCAGCCAGTTAACCGACATGGCTGAGCTGCACGACGCAGGTGTTGTGGCCTTTTCCGATGACGGTCGCTGCGTCACCAACGCCGATCTTCTCCGCCGGGCGATGGACTATACAAAACTGTTCGACGGATTGATCATCGAACACTGCGAAGATCCGGTCCTGTCCAACGGCGGCGTAATGCGGGAAGGATTCGTCTGCACGACCCTCGGACTCTCCCCGATCCCATCCCTGGCAGAAGAACTCATGGTGGCCCGGGATATTCGCATCGCCGAATATACCGGCGGACGGCTCCACATCGCCCACGTTTCCAGCCGTGAAAGCGTTCGGCTCATCGCCGAAGCCCGGGAACGGGGTGTCCGTGTCTCAGCCGAGGTCACTCCGCATCACCTCTTTCTCACTGATGAGGAAGTCCGCTCGTTCGATACGAATACAAAAATGAATCCGCCGCTGGGTACGGAGCAGGACCGAAAAGCGCTGGAAGATGCGTTGATAGCGGGAGTGATCGACTGCATCGCCACCGATCACGCGCCGCACACGGAACAGGAAAAAATGGTTGAATACGATTACGCTCCCAATGGAGTCATCGGGTTGGAAACCGCGCTGCCACTTGTGTTGACGCAGCTGGTTCATTCACGCCGGATGTCACCCTCGCGGATGGTTGAGGTCATGAGCGTCAATCCGTGTCGGATTCTGGGAATGGAAGGTGGGACATTATCCGACCATGCCGTGGCGGACATTACGGTCATCGATCCGGAACGATTGTGGCTGGTCGAACCGTCTCGGTTTTATTCGAAATCACGAAATACGCCGTTCGGTGGAATGAGCTTGCGGGGTGCCGCTGCGATGACCATTGTCAGCGGCCGCATCGTGTATCAGGCTGACGAAGAGTGATGATTTTAGGCCCTTTCTGAACCGGCGGGTTCCCTAAGGCGTCTTCCCCTCAATCTGTTACCTATTGCCTCACCGGTTCATCTGGAATCCCGACTGATCATGACGGATCGGGATTTTCAGGCCTGGTATATTTTTTGCTACAATCGGCAGGGGAGTCTGGAATGAGTGAGGAAGGAGATCGGTGGATCTGAAGAAGGTCATCAGAGGAGGTTGCTTTGAAATGGCAAGATAATGCGGGGTTTTCGCTGATTGAGTTGCTGGCGGTCGTCGGCATATTCATGCTTCTGGCCACGATATCGGTCATCGCGTGGGGATCCTTTGGTCCGACGATGGCGTTGAATGGTGCTGCAGAAGGTCTGGGTGATTCCTTAGAGTTGTGTATGCACAAAGCCGCAACCCAGAAGAACGAATACTTTGTTCTTCTCAATTACCGCAAGACACCGTACCGGACTCAGGATCGGATGACCCTTCAGTTTCCGGCGAATTCGTATATTCTGGCCGATGATGACGGCTGGGATCCTCCGGTGTGCGGGAGTGGCACGGGGAGCGGTACACGGCAGTATAATCTGCATACGATGTACAATGGCGATGCGCCTGAATTCCGGGCGGATTGGATCCCGGACGATCCGAACCATTCCGTCAACTGGCGAAACAACAACTTAATCGAATCACGGGAAGTTTTTCGAGGTCCCATCCGGTTGGGAAAAGGCGTGTTTTTCCAGACAATCGAAAGCATCACGAATACACCTGCACGGATCGTGTTTAGTTATCGACAGCCGAGCATGTATTGGCATGGTCAAAACATTCCCACGAATCGACCCATCGCCAGTTCGGAACGGCGTGAGGAACCGGTGAAAATCTACCTTTCGGACATCCGGTACAAACCCGGGGTGACGTCCAAGGATAATAAAGCGCATCTACGGGTTGTCCGGGTTACCGCCCAAAAGGTTGAGGTTTATCGGCCTGCATAGGCTTTCATGGTGAAAGGGGATGATGATGAGCCAGTTGATTAAACGTGACGGACATCAAAAAGGGTTCTCCCTGGTTGAAATGTTGATCTCCATGGTGATCTTCACCATCGTGATGGGTATTATTTACTCCTACATTCTTCAAACAAAAAAGAATATCGCAGAAGCTGAGGTCGAACTGAACACGGCCGACAATGCTCAAACCGGAGTGAACAGCTTGCGGAAAGATCTCTATCAGATCGGTGTCGGCCGCGATTCTGAAGACGGCCAACCAATGCTTCTGCGAGCCAGCATGTACGACATCATCTTCGTCGCAGATCTCGACAGAGAAATCCGAGATCCCGACAAGCGGTATGGCAGCATCGATCCAAACAACCCCCCACCGTTTTCAGGAAGTCCGTTCAGTGTTTTGTATTACCTCTACAACCCGGCCATTCTGGAATCCTGGAAATACACGGGATGGGACAGATTTGCCGAGTACGGTTACAAGAATATCGGAGCTGAGGTTGTCAGGTATTCGTTGGATTCGAACCATGACACATATGTCAACGTAATGGATCTCGAAGACAATATGAGTATTGAAGGCGATCGCACCCATACATTCAACGAAAACGATTTCTGGTTGTTCAAGGAGTGGTGGGGGTGTGTCAAGCAGGGTTCCGGCTACATCAACCAGCATTCGGGGCTGCATCCCGTCGCCTTCAATCTGCGTGGAATGTATAACTCGCCAGAAGGTGGTATGAGCAGTTCCACGTTGAACCGGTTTGTTTATCCGAACGGGGAGTATCCCCGACCTCTGTTTACTTACTGGGGTCATTTTTATAATACGATCACCGCCAACGATGATCCCAGCGACGAAGACTGGCCGGGCGAACCGATCGAGCTGTGGGGGGATTGGGGAGGCCTGACGCCGACTCTGAATCAACCCAGTTCCCCGGACCCGAGCACCGGTGCTCGGGATGGTGTCCTCTCATTGACAGAAATCAATTTCATGTACAACAATCCGCTTTTTTCACAAATTAACCTGAATTATCTCCGCAGCGTATCCGGTCGTGCCGGTGAAGGAGAAACCCAGGACCTGAACGGAAACGGCATTCTCGGTGAAAATCGCTTGGATCAGTTCATCCGGCGTATCGGCGTGACCATCGTGACCGAATCCGATCTCCCCAACGATAAAAAACCGAATCTCCGGCGATCCAACCTCACCAACCCATCGAAACCGGTGTACTATTATTACCAGGATTATGAAGTCTCCATTCAGATCAATCCCAGGAACTTAGCCTATGCCGGGTCACCGGAAATCCAGATGACCCAGATGACCCCTACACCCGCTCCACCAACCCCCACACCCGCTCCACCAACCAACACACCCGATCCGTCCTTGCCGACACCCACCCCCGTTAACACGGCGACTCCCGATCCCATGCATACCCCGTCTCCGACCCCAGTCGGAGCATATGACCCGCGCGACGGGGAAGTCATCCTTGGCACACTGGCCGGCGTTCTCGCCATTTCCATCGATCAAAATACCGGGATGGCCTCCGATGTCTGCAACCTCGCCGATTTCTGGGAACTGAGCGCCGGATGGGGCCATGACGTTATCGATCTGGAACCGGCCAACTTCTGTGATACGCTGGGATTTTTCGATGCCTGGAATGATCTGGTCATCGCGAATGATGCCAATAACGGCGATGCCAACCTGATCTATTTCAAGCATATCCCCAATACGAGCATCAATGGTTTCACAAACCCCCGTGAATGCTTCGTCGGCGGGCTTTTGCTGGACCAGATCACGTGCATCGAAGTCGGTAATATCGGCAGCTTCGGTTTTGTTCCGACTGAATACGATGAGGTCGTCGTCGCATATCGGCGCCCGGGGTCTCCCACCACAGCGTCATACTTCCTCGAAGTCTTTTTCCTGAACAATCCGTGCGGCGATCTGATCAATATCGGTGGCGATCTCCCTGTCTATCAACAGCTATCGGAACACGTTATCAAAGACATGGTTATCGCCGATTTCGACGGCGACGGGCTCGGTGAATTGGTCACGATGTCCAATGCAACGACATCCGACGGCATTGCGCAAATTCGGTATTACCCCGATCTCAATAACACCGCGTCGGGATGGACCTACTTCCATGACTGGCATATCAATTGGGGCGTCGATATCGATTGCGCCAAGATCCTGGCTGCCAACACAACAAACGAGTATTCGGCTCCGGTGGAAAAAGACCTGGTCATCGTTGCCGAAAACGGCGATTTCCGAATTATCCAGAACCTGAGAACCGGGATCCAGGGCAGTTTCCCGTTCCCGACCTCGGAAACGGATTTTGTCGTTCCAGTGGCACCCTACGATCAGATCATTAATGTCACGGGAGCCGAAGTCTACAACAAAAACCAGAATGACGGCACCAGCCCGGATCTCGTCCTGGCCATCAGTGGAAACTGCCCGGACACCGAGTTCACACACATTGTACATTATAATCTGGGGGCCGGAGTCGGCGCACCGTATTCGCTGTGCACGGGACCGATTTTCCCATACAATCCGCCGACACCATTGCCACCCACTCCGGTGTATCCTTCGGTCCAGACTATCGGTCTGGCCTATGTTCCCGTTCGCGAGGGCGTTTCTTCCACCATCAATCGCACGCTTGTCATTCCCTCCATCGTCGATCTCTTTACTGATTATTCGATCGCTCTTTGGAATCCCTGCTACGGATTGGGTGGAACGAACGATCCGTATGTTAACTGCCAGTTGGAACTGAACATGATCAGTACCAGTATCAACTGCCTGACAACCACGCGAAACGAATATTCGGACAGCATCAGCTCGATGCCGACGCCGACACCCATCGGTGGTACGCCGACACCATAACCCCAACCCACCGGTTGGTGGGCGCGAGACCCACACGATGAAAAAAAGCGCCCCGTGATCAACACGGGGCGTTACTTTTTTTTCGTTGTTTTCCTCTCCGATTATCGATCGATCCCAATCAATCTCCGATCGGTGTGATCCGATTATTCGCCAAGCTTGTATCCGATGGTCCTGAGAAATCCGATTCGCTGCGCTCGATCCGCATCCGTCTCCCGTCCCATCGGTGAATACCCGTCGAGCACCCCCATCACTCCCCGCTGTCCGTCACCATTCGCTGCGACGATTACTTGCAGTGGATTCGCCGTCGCACAAAAAATCCGGCAAACTTCGGGAACCATTTTGATGGTATTCAGAATATTGACCGGGAAACCGTTATCTATGAACACAATAAAGGTATGACCCGCACCGATCCGACCGGCATTCAGCGCTGCCAGATCCTGCAAACGGTCATCATTGCCGGATACGCGGATCAACCGGGGTCCGCTGGCTTCGCAGAACGCGATTCCGAAACGCATGCCGGGGTTGGTCTGAACAATCGCTTCGTGAATGTCCTCCACGGTCTTAATGAAATGGGACATGCCGAAGATCAGATTCAACTCCTCGGGGTTTTCAACAGCCACAAGCTCGAACTCGACCTTCATTCGCAGACCTCCTCATGGATGGGGATTCAACCTCATGGATGGGGATCAAAATACTGGACGGACCCGCGGGGACCGTCTCCCGTATCGACACGTTCTCCCCCCGTATGTGTCACAAAGATCACATCTCCGTTTCCCATATCGCCGACATCGATGCCACCCAACGCATCCGCGCCGAATCCTGTATCGAAAATCTCGGTCAAATCACCATCCGGCGTAACTTCCAGAATCAATCCATTCCCCCGGCACGCCACGTATAACCGGTCAAATTCTGCGGAATAGGCGATCCCTACGGGGTTTTGCATCAAGGGATAGGTCATATAGACAAGGGAATTGGGTTGAGTTGTATCCAGGCCTGAAATCGTTGCCGGATCACCGACAGGACCCGTCGGTCTGATGCGCAATCGGGCCATATTCCCTATTTCAGGATATGTCACGAACAGAAACCCTTTTCCAGGCTGCGGATCACCGGTCGCTGCAACATATTCGACGCCCATCGGTGCTTCGTCACTTCCCATGAGGTAATACGGACCATCGTCGAGGTCAATTCCGTAGATGATACCGCGCCGCGTGTGCACCGCAAAAGCGAGTTGGCTCATGATTCCCGGATTATCCGGAGCCGGACCCGCGGCGGCGATACCGCTCATTCCGATGAGTCCCACGCCGGTGCCCCAGTATCCGGCATTCGTTCCGAAACCGCGTGAACCACCGTTGTCCAACCCGATCGTCGTCATCTGCTTGATACAATCCGCCACGTCGTTATCGCTGTCGATCCCATTGGGAACCCGGGCAACCGCTTCGTTAGCCACACTGTCCGCGTTGCCGTCCTCTCCGGGTTCCGGTGCCCCATCCCCTTCACCATCGTTCTCGGGATCGTCACCGATCTCCACATCGTCAACCAGATTGCCATTGGCATCCCGTAACGCGAAATAACACTCCATATTGTTGGATCCTGTCGGATTACCGATTACCAGATACGCACCAGGCGTGAAGCTCGTTACCGTTGCCGTTGCAGGAAAAAATACCTCCGTCCCACTGCCGCCGCCGATCAGATGCGTCTCCGGCGTCGTATCCGTCATCTCCAAAGTCCAGCCATTCAAATCGATCGTCTGGCCGGACGCATTGAACAGCTCGATCCATTCGTCCGATGTCGTGATCGACCCGCTGCCCGGCACACCATTGAACGGATTGCCATCACCACCTTCGGTATCGTTCCAATCCTGCTGTGGATCCACGACCACCTCATTGATCACGATTCCCCCGGCACCCGGGGTGAAATTGAACATATACGACGGACCACTACTGCCGTCACAGTCTCCGTCCAGGCCGTTGCCACTGGGATCGGTGATCGCCGTTGTCGCGGTGACCGTGTACAACGTATCCGCCGTCAACGGTGCGGCAGGAAGGAACACAGTCGTGGCATTGTTATCCATAAACTGAAACGTTCCCGCCACATTACCGCCAGGTCCGGATACATAGAAAGATGCCGTCGTCACCGTCACCGCCATGATCGGCTCCGTGAACCGGATCGAAACAGATGTGGCCACCGGCACATTTTCATCGCCGTCCGCCGGAATGGTCTCGAAGACACATGGCGGCGTGCGGTCTTCCCCGCCGGTCCGAAACTCGGCAATGAATGAATCGAGCGGTTGACCTGCAAACTGATCCAGCGAGTTGCCGGCGAGATCGGTCACATCGGTGGTCGCCGTCAAGCGGAAATCCGTGTTTTGATCCAGTGCGGCCATCGGATCGAGGGTCACGCTAGTATTCCCGGGATTGAGTGTGAGTGCTGCCGGTATGAAAGAACCGGGCGCGTTTACGCTTTCCAGGAAGACGGACCCTCCAGTGACCGATGCCGGGTTAACGGGCGTAGAAAAATTCATATACAACATGGTCGTCACACCGATATCCGTGTTCCCGTCCTCGGGATACGATGACGTGACATAGAGCCTGTCTCCTCCGACAGTCAGATCTGTGCAGTATCGCCCGCCGGGCACGCCGTCAAAATCGCCGTCCAGCGCTGTTCCCTGCATATCGGTCAGGACATCTTCGATACATACCCGGTAGATTCCCTCGGAAAAACCGTTGGTTGCGGAAAACATCAGTTGAGCCGATGCCGGCCAAGTAATGGAACCCGGTACGACTCGACTGCCGGAATCCGTTACGGTCAGATAGGATCCCGTCCGGCTGGCCGGATCGATATCCGCCGTAAAATCGACGATCAGATTGTCGCCAGTAATCACGGCGGATGCGACTTGCGGAGGCTGCGTGCTTCCGCCGCCCGTGCTAAAGCGGCTGGTAAAGCGATCCGGGAGACCACCGGGAATCTGATCCAGCGGGTTCCCGGACAGATCCTGAACGCGGTAATTGACTTCCACGGTAAAATCCATGGTCCCTGGTAATGGATCCCGCGGAACGAACGATGCCACTGTCAGGCTGGCATCGACATGCGTATCGCCGGCGATCTTGTCTCCATCAGCATCCGTAATAAAAAATGCCGCTGTTGTGACAGACGAAGCCTTGACCGGCTCGGAAAAACCGACTTGCACGACGGTGTCCGTCGCCACAAAGGATGATCCGTTCTCCGGTCGAACCCAGATCACCATCGGTGATCCGCTGCCAACCATGAACGTGCTCGTGAAATCATCCGGTCCGGGACTATCCAGATCGCCGTCGAGGTTGACGCCGTCGATATTGACAATATCTTTGTCCAAGACGATTTTATACCGGGTTCCTTCGACGAGATCATCAATGTAAACGAACTCCACCCGCAGATAATCTGACGAGAAAGAAAAACTCCCCGTGGGATCCTTCGGATCGGGAGATTGCGGGCTGTAATCGACTTGCACCTGAAATGAGTCGGCGGTCACAGAATCGGGATTGACCGGTGAAGAGAACTCCACCGCAATGACCGTATGGTGAAAAACACCAATCGCCTGATCTTCCGGTGTTACCGATGTGACAATAAACCCCAGATCACCGGTGCCGAAAATGCCCGTACCAGCCGGTCCAGGCACTGGTTCACCCGATCGGCCGGTCATCCCATTCGGCGCAACCGACGGATTCGGGTCCGTCACAGCAACCGTACCCAGCCCGCCGGCATCGTTGGCAATCCAGACAAACGGTCCTGCAAATGCAACATCATGGGGTCCATCCACCGCCGGGACTCCGTTGGAATCGGTCAGACCAGCATGGCTGTACACACTGATCTGACCGGAATGCGGGTCGATTTGCGTGACGGTATTGGCCCATTCGCCAACGGTTCCGCGATTGGCGATCAGAAGATTGCCGGAACCGACGACACTGCCGGATCCGACACCATCCGCATCCGTATTGTCGACAAACAACACTCCCCAGGGAAAATTCAGATTGGCAGCTAGTATTCGAGGAATCACCGCCGTTGTCGAAAAATCATCCTGAAACCCATCGTCAATATCGTCGGTGCACCCGCCCAGTGCCCACGTCAGAACAGCCGCCAAAACCAGCGCAAGCGTCATCCGCTGTTGAAACCGCATCATCCGTATCATGGCACCACCCTCTTTCCTTTACGGAGTAGTCCGTTTCAGGGCATCGGAGAAAAAACCGCCGGTCATGGCATCGATCGCTGCCGTGAATTCTTCCAATTGAAGCTGCCTTTTTACCTTGAGCGCGATGGGAACATTCGGCTGAAGCACCGTTTCCACCTGGAGCCGACGCCGGTCGAAATACAATTTCGTTATGTTTTCAAGAATTTCCTGCCGGAGTTCGACCTGCTTTTCCGTTTCCGAACTGATTTTCAATGCATCGTTATGAAAGCAGTAATCCTGCAGATTCCATCGCATGCGTACCTCGTAATCCCAGTCATTATCCGTATCCCAATCCCACGCTTCGTCATCGGGACCGAGATACGCCGTTCCACCGGATATTCCGATCGTCTTGCTCCGGGAGTATCCTTCATCATCATCGGTGTCGTGACCGACGGTAAACTGCAGCAGTTCCGGCCACAGCCCTCGTCCCCGAACGTTCCGGCGCCATTCCGCAAACTGCGCAGGATTGATTTCCGCATACCGGATGGCGGCGTGCTGGACCTCGCGAATCGACGGTTCGTGCTCGAAGTGACCCATCACCTCTTCCAGTGTGGGCTCAGGGGTCGGCGTCGGCCGAACAATCGGGGTCATCATGGATCCCTCCGATCCCATTCCGCCGGGATCTCCCGGGGTCCGACCGGAAACGTCCATTGCACCCCCCGCGATGGCTCCGTCCACAGTGATCAGATCTTTGATCTCTTCATAAATGCTGTCCCCGATACGCGGAACGTCCATGATGTCCCGAGTCGACAGGAATGGTCCATTCACTTCCCGGTAATCGATGATGGCCTGAGCCAGCCCGGGCCCGATGCGCGGCAAGGTTTGAAGTTCCGAAATCGTTGCCGTGTTGATGTCCACAACAGCGCCAGCCGGTGCAACCAGTCCCAGCCCACAGATCAGAACCAGTACGGATATGAAACCTGTCTTCATGATGATCCTCTCCTTCAACTCAGTTGAACCCCATTAGTCAGGGGGGAGCCATTTCCTCAAAAACAAAACCGGTTAAAGCATCCAGGGACGCTCGTAATTGCTGCATACGGAGGTGATGATCGATCTGGCGAACCACCCGATCGTCATCGGCGGGCTGTCGGGTTGCTTCCAATATATAATTGGAATAAGCCAGCCGAACGTCATCCACCAGACGATTTCTGCGCTGGATTTCCTGACCCAGGCGATGGCGTATCTTGAGCATATCGTTATCGAATACGGCCAGTTCGGGAAACCATAGCAACAGAACGTATGCATCGAACCTGTCTCTCTCAATGCCGACATACAATGCATCTTCGGGCCCAATGTACGGCACACCGCTGCTGATATTCATCACATCGCTTCGCAATAACCCTTCCTGCCGGATATCGGTATAGGAGAAATCGAGTGTCATCCAGGGCATAAACCACCGTTTCCGAACATCCTGATTCCAGCTTCGATCCCGTGAAAGATCGATTTCGGCGAACATCATGGCTGCCTGGAGAACATTGTCAATGGCTGGAAATTCCGCGACAAACGACGACATGGTGATGTGATCGAAGTCCGGATCGTCGGTAAAAATCGTGCGGAAAACACCGGATGCCGTCGCCACCCAGATTTCTGATGGGTCAGCGGGGTTGACGACCACATCGCGGATATCGAGTTCCGTCAATCCAGGGGTCAGGAAACGGCCGGTTTCCGATATCCGGTGCCAAAGATACACGCCGCGGGATGTTGCCACTGCAAGCCACTCCCGGGACAGAACCAGATCCCGGATTGTCGTGTCGGCCAGGGCACCGGGAAAGAGAATCCGCCAGCTCGCATCGTCTTCCTGTTTCAGCATCACGCGCTGATCTCCGGCGAGGCAAACCGCTGTCGCCTTCTCCATCGCGACAGCACGGATATCCTGCGGCAATATACCGCTCATCAGGGAAATCGTGCGAGCGATGCCCATGGTATCAAGAATGAAAACACCGTCATCGGTGACACCGATCGCCGTACGGTCCAGCATCGTGTCTCGTTCGAGATCCCGGAACGGCCTTTCGGAGTACAATTCCGGTACCGCATGATAACTGACCCCGTAATCGATGGATATGCGTAAACCGTCTCGGGTGCCGGCCAGGATTTCTCCATCAGGGGGGAGAACGACAATCCCTGTGACTGCCGATCCGCTTGTCATGGCACCAGTCGGAACCAGGGTCCACGTGTTTCCGCCATCTGTTGTCCGATACACACCATCACGGGTGGCCAAATACGCGGCAAGTCCGTGTGTCGGATCCCATCGGACCTGAACCGCCGGTTGTTCAGAAGGTGTTGCAATCCTATCGATGTCGTCGGCCGGCTCGGGTGTGCGCACCGCTTCACTCGCCGATTCGTTGGGATCCAGCCATCCGGCATCCTCGAGACGCCGCATCAGATCGTCATCGTCAATGTCGTCGAGTTCCTCTTCTTCCTCCAGGATCCCTTCTCTATACAGCTCGTCTTCATCATATTCCGATCGATCGAACTCCCGCTCGATCTCCGGTTCCGGAACACTATCAGGAGCCGTTTCCAACTGCTGCTCCGATACACCGGGATACAACCTCAGTACCATGCGCCAGGTCCGGCCTCGGTTTTCAGACAGGTACACCGTGCGGTTCGATGCCGCCAGGATTCTGTTCCCCGAGGCATCGATATCAAGCGTCACCAGATCCAAATCCAGAATGCCGGCGGACACATCGCGCCAGCCACCCGGAAACGGATCGGCGTTGCCGAACGTCGTCGCCGTGACTCCAATGGCAAGGACTGCAATCAGAAAAACAAGCCAATCCCGAATCACAAAACGTTCCTTAATATCACCATGAAAAAGTCGCCACCATACGTCGGGATTAAAGTAACAAACAGGGGTATTCCGGTCAATGTCAATCCGGGTGTTCTTCTGGATCAGGCACCGGAATTTCCGAAACGGTTTCGAGCAGGCGCAGAAGAATCAGCCGAAGTTCGGATTCCGAATGGATACCGGTATCCGGGTCGAACAGAATCTCTTCGATTTCCCTGACGACCGAGTCGTACATTTTGAGGATTGGATCATCGAGCAGGTTCAGATGACGAAACGGGATATGCAACAATTGCTGGTCGCTGATCTGCTTTAATGCGAGAATGACATACCCTATTCCGATGCTCTGAGCGAGATCCATTACACATGCATGAGCGTTTTGATACAGAGTGTTCATCCCGACAGGATATCCCCGGAATCGATTTGCTTCAGTAACAGACCGGCAATGATATCGATCGCCTGACGCGCTCGATACCGATGTCCACGGTAGCTGTTGACGAGACGGGGGGATGTGCCGTTGGCATCGGCCAGATCATCCGGTTCGATTCCCATCCGCTGAGACACATGGATCAACCGGTCCCGGATCATGTCATCCTCCGCGGACAAGCTCAGATAATAAATATCTTTAAATGTGCGGAAAAACAGGTAAGCGCGTTCCAGGATACTGAATTCTGCGGTCAACAGCGGGAGTTTTTCTTTGAGTGTCGTCAGTGTTTTCCAGATATCGGGTTCGCGGTAGCCGACAGCTGCTTGGCAAGCGAGCAGAATGGTCTGGATATCTCGGAGTCCGCCGGGATTTTCCTTGACGTTGACAGACCGTGTTTTCGTTCGTCTAAAGGCATCCCGCCGGTCGTTGATTTCCGATAGCAAATCCTGAATGAACCGTCCGGGTCTTTCAAAAACGTGGCGTTCCAGCATGCCAGTCAGCGCACGATCATACGATTGACTGCCGACAAGCTGCCGGGCTCCCATTAACTGAGCCCATTCGATGAAATCGGTGGGGCGGGGTTCCCGAAGTCGATCCTCCATCCGGTCCAGCGGAATGACAAAGGAATTAAACAATTCAGCAAACCGGTGATGCGGCGATACGCCCTGCCGGCTCAATTCCCGGTTGATCTCATTCACGATCATCGATCCATATTGAAGAAACGCCGGTTCCGCATCACCACAGACAATGATCAGGTCGATATCGTTCTCGAACGCTTCCTCCCGGGCATAACCTCCGGTACAGAAAATGGCCAACGGCTGATCGTCCTCGTCCTGCGAACGGAATTCGAATTCGAATTTCCGCTGCATCTCAACACTCCATTGCGCCGCCCGGTACAGCCACCGGAAATACCGACGGAAAAACGCGTGGTATTTTTTGTAAAAAGCCCGCAGGTTGCCGGGGCGGCTGAACGCTTCCAATCCGCACCGGCAAAACCCGAACTGGTAATACGTGGTCAGGCGTGCCTTGAGATCTGCCGGATCGACTCCATCGGACAGTTCTGCCCACAACAGATCACCCACTCGGTTAAGGTAGGGCATATCGTCGATATGGGTGACCAATTCCGGTCGCTGCTGAATGACTCGGGAGAAAAAGCGGCGGTAATTGTTTGACGAAATCGCCAGCAACCGACTCAAGAGTTTGAACTGGGTTTTCAGTTGTTCATCCTGGGGTTCGTCTTCGAATGGCAATTCGGAAATCGCTTTTTCCAGTGCCACGAGTCGAGGAGGGGTCAGTGTATTGAGAAAGTGTGTCAGATTGGATGGGTGCGAGTGAATCAAATGGAGAAACTCCGTCAGTTTAGCGGTATCAGTGGTCAGGATTTCCATGAGCCAGCCGGTCAATTCTTCCGAATAGTCCAGGCTGGTGGGAAAATGAATATAGCGCTGGAAAAGCTCGGCCAGCAGGATCATGGAATCCATATCGAATGCCACGATTTCGATCAATTTTCTGAACAGGTGAAGCCGATGATGGTGGGGCAGTTCTTCGATGCTGCGCACCAACTGATTCAGACATCGTCCGTCATCTTCCGACATTTGATGAAGGATGTCGTCCCAATACCGAGCGCCCCGAAATTGTTTAAAGGCGAAGAACAGGTTTCGGATCAGGCTGTCGGTCCAATTGACATCGAATTCCGATGGTTTCCGACCTGCGAACAGGTCATTGAAAACGGTGATCCGTTTCAGATGATCGTCGACTTTTTCCATCACCTGTGCTCCGAGAGCTGACAGCGTGTTGAGTTGTTCGTAATAGTGGGTAAGCAGGCGGATAGCGGGCCGGAGCGGACCCAGCGGGGGAAAGCCCATGATTTCGGCGACGGTATCGAGATTATCGAGAGACACGGGATCGCGTGGATCGAAGCGGTCGTTGACGGAGATAGTGATCTGATAGACATAGAGAAACATCTCGCAGAAGCTGAGGGCGTCCTGGAGATCCGAATAGAGTTGCTGGCTGGTTGGATCGCGGGTTACGAGGATATCGAGGGTATCGCGTGAACCGTGTTCATGAATGCCGAAAATCGTTTTCAGTAAATTCATGGAGTTATGGATCAGGCGCAGGGCATCGGTTTTGGGGCTGGCCCAGGTGGGATCGATTTTTCGTTGTATCTGCCGCTGGACTTCACCCATCAGGCTGCGCAGATAGACTTCGTGCAGGCGGCGATATTGTTTATCGTAATAGAATTTTTCGATGATGACTTCTTCGAGTCGCCGGACAGGTTTCATATCACCGGTCAGGTATTCGGTTACCAGGAGTTCTGAGACCAGGACATAATCGCCGGTATAGTGTTTCAGATAATTCTGGAAATCGGCAACGGTGGTCAGGAAGGTTTTCTTGGACACCAGTTCGGCGAGGTAAAAATGCATTTTTGCAGAATATTTCAGAAATTCCGTCGCCATTTGAGCGATGACGGTGTTCCAATAGACTTTGTCGACCCCGGGACTGACAAAGACACCAACGTCCAGGTCATCCTGATCCATAATCATGCCGACGTTACAGATGGCAATACCGTTCATGCGCTCGTATCCGATGGTGCATTGGATCAGCGCGCCGATGTACGTTGAAATCAGGGTGCGTAACTGAAACCGGAGACGGGTCAGGATTTGGCGGTATACGATCAGCCGGTGAGGATTGCGCTTGGTTTCGCGGCGCAGGGTTTCGATGCTGAGAAAGTGTACATGGAGCATTTGCAGAGCGAAGTACGTTCCGATGAAGCGTTTTTTTTCTTCGGGGGACCGGGAAACCTCGGCGACGGCGGCCATTTGACGCTGGTAGTTATGTGATTTTCGCCAGAGATGTACTTTCCCTGTCATGCCACATTCTTCGAGTCGTTGCCGGAGAGCGGGCCCGTGTTTTTCCACGATCGTCTGATATTTATGAAAATGGTTGGACAAGCGCTGGAGGCCTGTGGCCAGTTCGTCGAACGATTCGATGACAGTGTCGCCCCAAGACGTCATGCTTATTCCCTTATCCCTTCAGCCGATCAGATACCCAAACCCCCATCCACCCCGATTACAGTGCCGGTAATGTACGCAGCATCATCACTGAGCAGAAAAACAACGGCATCTGCCACATCGGACGGCTTGCCGGGACGCGCAGCGGGGATTTTACGCAGCCACTCATCCCGGGCTGCTTCGGGAATGGCTTGAGTCATTTCCGTTTCAATGAAGCCGGGAGCCACCGCATTCACCGTCACCTGGTACCGGGCCAGTTCCAGAGCCAGGGTTTTCGTCAATCCGATCACACCGGCTTTGGACGCTGCATAATTCGCCTGACCGGCGTTCCCGCGGGCAGCAACACTGGACAGATTGACGATACGACCCCACTCCGATTTACGAATCAGACCAACCAGATGGCGCGCCATCAGGAAGCTCCCCGTCAGATTGACATCGATGACCGACTGCCATTGATCCGTGGTCATCCGCATAAACAGGTTGTCCCGCGTGATACCCGCATTGTTGACCAGGGCATCGAGTGAACCGGGCGTTGCTTTCAACGCTTGCGCCAACGCTTTGACTTGTTCCTCATCGGCAACGTTGCAGGCATGACAATGCACCGCATCACCTCCCTGCAGCCGATCCGCCGCAATCGTCAAATCCTCCGCTTTCAGATCGACCAGAACCACTCCGGCGCCGGCTCGCAGACACGCTTCCGCTACAGCAAACCCGATTCCCCGGGCACCGCCCGTAATAACAACATTTCGATTGTTCAACTGTTTCATGGCGTTCCCCTTTCTACTTTCACATGCATGACAGCATACCGTACATTCGCCGCGGAATCCATTCCCTCCAGCAACTCCGGAGATCATATCAAGAGGTCGGATGGGTCGCGCAAAGACCTTGACACGAACCCATTCCGGTTTTAAGGTGAGGGGCTTCCCGATACCTGTACGGGAAGGGCAAGGAGACGGTTTTGGATTATCGATGCGTTTTTTTGGCACAGATTCCGGAAGAGGGACTGGCGATCAATAACCGGTTTGACGCATGCGACCTGTTCGATGACGAGGACGGTGTTCAGGTGGCGGAAGCGATTCATTTCAAGGGAATGATCCGGGAAGTGTCGCATCGCTATCTGTTGTCGGGCCGGATCACGACCCGGTTGAATCTGGTATGCGACCGGTGTCTGAAAGAAATCCAGTATCCGGTGGATCAGGGGATCATCGTGCATTTCGCTGTTCGGAGCGATACTGCCCGTACTGCGGAACGTGCAGATTCAG
>JAFGMN010000025.1 GCA_016927515.1 candidate division CSSED10-310 bacterium
ACGATCGCACGATCGTCTCAAATTGCTCCGTCATCCGGTATCGTTCAGGCGAACGCCGACACTCCAGTTCCGCAAGCAGATCCTCCGCACGAGTCGCGGCCCGTGAACATGCTGGATCATCCACCCCCTGGTTCGCTCGAATGTCCCGGGCCACTGCCCGTGCGATTTCCAGTATGGACAGTGATTCCCTCAGTGACAGATCGCGCATCAGGTCGGCGCAGCGACGGAGACGGCTGAGGGACATACGGGTCAAGCGACAGGTCAAACACGTAATCCAGGCTCTCTCCGACGGAAGAAATGCAGCAATTTCCGCCGATTTCCGGATATCGATCGCCTCCCGCTGATGCCGTTTGAGTGTCCCTCGTGATAGCCGTGCAGCCGATCGGATGGCGGCAGCGAGTTCATGATGCACCAATCCGGGAATGATTCGCATCGCCCGCTCCGTTTCAATACCACCCCGTCGGTTTGCCATACGTAAAAACGCGGCAATTTCGTGTGGCGTATGTTCGGCGATACCGATGTGCGACAAAGCTAATTCCCATGTGGCGGGATCGTCCGGTGATCCTGGATGGAGCACAACCGGGATGAGGAGGTCACCGGCGGTTTGAGCGATACAAGCGGCATGAAAAAGGCGAAACCCCGATATGAGAACCGGGGTTTCGTCGTGTGTCCGTTGCACAGCCGTAAGGGGATAATACCAGACGCCGTCCACAACCTGCTTCATCATATCCGCATCAGGCGACCGAAAATCGCATCGAAAGAGGTCGTTATGTAAATCGATTTCTTCCGGATGCAGATGAAGCAGACGCATAATCAGAAAGTATATGTGACCGAGGCCTGGAGCCCTTCGAACTCGGGCACGATCCGGCACTGCCCTCCGCTACAGAGAAGTCCCGTCGGCAGTCCGCCGAACAGGACGTTGACAGTCAGCGTATCGATGGGCGTCACACTCAATTCGCCAGCCCACCATTCATCTTCGGAATCGTTCAAGAGATCGTAATCGTAAACATGGCGATTGTAATGTGCCGTCACCGAAACATACGGGCTGAACGAATAGGTCAGATAGGTCTTGTGTTCGTCTTTATCCGAACCCGGAACACCCGTGTATTTATACTCGTAATACAGATTCAAACTGTGTCGATCGAAAAAGGAATAGACCAGATCGGCAGTTCCCCGGCGGTGGACTTCGTCGATATCCTCGAAATCTTTGTATCCCCAGGTCAGGTGTACATACATGTTCTGCCAGGTCTGTTCGATACCGCCATAATAATGGTTGATTGTGTTGCGGAATATATTGCCCAGGGCATCCGGGTGACCTTGATTGTCAAACGCCCCGTAACTGAAGTAAACCAGGGTATCAGAAGATGGAAAGTAGTAATCCAGTTTGACCCGCAGACCCTTGATATCGTCGATTTCCGAAGCTTCGTCTTCGCGGTCCGCCGTTGGAGGACGCCCATATCGATAATCCCAGTAATCATAATCTTTGTATTCGACGAGGACGGTCAGATCACCGATATAACCGGTTGCGCTGGCATACATCGCTTCGCCGTCCTCGGTTTCAACGCCATACGGATCGTCCGCGTCCCACATCAGGCGTCCGAACTCGCCGTATAAATCCAGATGACCGCCAAACAAACCACTGACATTCGCTGCAGCACCCGCCACTTGAAAATCCTCTCCGACTTCCTCGCTGCGCACATAATCATAGAGCGTGCCGGTCACGTAGTTCGCAGTCAACGTCACTCCGTCCATGATCCGGAAACCAAGATGACCACCGAACAGCTCATCGTTGATTTCGCGTTCCGAATACGTCAACAGTGACACATTGTCTACAAACTCGTACCACGTGACCTCACCGCCAAAAATACCGGCTTCGAACCAGTCAGCGGTAAAAACAATGTCGCCGCCCCGGATGGTCCGGTCCAAGTTCAAGTCTTTGTCTTCCTGCACATACAATACGATACCGCGTCCGAGCGACCGGTAAAAATCACCTCCCGTGACCGTGAAATGCTCCGTCCGGAACCCCGCTTTAAACTTGAACACTTCCAGATCGGTTTCATGTTCACGGGATCGATAATCGTAATGGATTCCATCTTGATACTGCATATTCCGCAGCTTGATTTCCGCATACCAGTTACGCCAGTCCACATGGAGAAGCAATTGGTTCTCAAACGACGAATAGGGACCTTCGTAAATATCATTTTCACCCAGGGTCCAATCATCCGGATCGTGATCCCAATAGATGGATTCAAATGTTCCCGAGAAAGAGAATTCATCCATCCAGCTGGCATCGACAACAGACCCACACCCCACAGCGAGAACCATCATTGCGATGCTGACAATGCACACGCATCGTTTCATTGTTAACCCTTTCCGTTACTGAGCGACCGCTTCGACCGGCGGTTTCAGTTTCTTAAGTTCCTCAACAACGATTTCTTCAACCAACGTCTCATCGCCCGGTTTGTACCCACTGAATTCGCGGATGATCTCGCCGTCAGCCCCGATCACGACCAGGTATGGAACGTTCCGGCTCGGGCTGTAATTCCGGATCACCTCGTTATCGGGATCGAGCAGCACCGGAAGCGTAAACTTATACCGCTTGATCGTCGGCTTCACCTTCGATGTCGATGCCGGATCGTCAACTGAAATGGCGTACGCTCTGAGACCCTGTTCCTTGTATTTCTCATATATCGTATTAACATGAGGAAGTTCTCGCAAACAGGGTTTGCACCAGGTCGCCCAGAAATCGAGAATAATCACGTGTTTTCCAAGATCATCGGCGAGTTTATACGTCTCGCCTTCAACCATTTTCAATTCGAAAAGCACTGGTTTTTTTCCGGCATCCACATCCGCACTGATCAGCACGACCACCAGACATAGCATCATCCATCGGAATCCCATCTCACGCATTGCCTTCATTGTATCAATTCCTCCCATCAATTCCAGAATCCTTCCCGCGCGAATCAACCTGCATCCCGCAGGTGTATCAGTTTTTGCATCATATCCTCAAGTGATTCAATCTCCTGCTGCGATATTCCCTCCAAATCGCCGCTGAGATAACTGTGGATCGCAGCAATAAGACTGCCCACCAAGCCCGGATCAAGCGCTAGCGAAATTGATGCCACCCCTGCTGCCCCACGTTGAATAGCGTGCAATCGGGGTAGATATCCGACCCGTTTCAGCTCAGCAGTGATCGATTCAACATGGTCGTCAGCGATCAATGCCGCCGCCGGACCAACCGGAAGCCCGATAAACCGGTTGATCGCCGGACGCGATATCAACTCCTGCATCAGGTATTCGTCGCACGCCGTCAGGATAAATCGGCGCTGGATCTCAATCTTACCGAAATCATCCATCCAATCGATCACGGAAGTCCGCACATTTTCCGGCAACGCTTCCCGACACGTGCTTTCAAGAAACCCAAGGATTTCTTCCGGCTGCAATCCGGATTCCATCGCCCGGGCAATGGACTCGCGACTCAACCGGTACCGCTGCAGATACCCTCCACCGGTCAGATCCGCGATTTTTCCGAGTGTGTCTCGAATCGAAAGAACCAGAGACATGGGCGCAAGGATTTCGAAATCGGGCTGAACGATCACTTTATTCAGCAACTCCAACTCCGGATCATTCTGATAAACGGTGCTTCCATCAAGAATCGCCCGCCCCAGCCCGGTGACGAGAAGACCCTCCGGACGCTCCTGCTCGTCCAGACCGATGGTAACCAGACCCATCCAGGCTGCCGGTCCACTCAAGATGTACCGGATGATTCTGTTCTCTAAAAAATACCATACACCATGAGCGGTTACCGGTTCACGCGTTACGGGATGAACCATCCGCCACAGACCGGAAGAATGGTCCGGACGATAGAAAAAGGGTCTGTGCCGTTGCATATGCCGGGATATATCCGACAATGATACCCAATGATCCGGTAATCGGCGCAAGATACCCATCATGGCCAACTTGATCCGCTGCGTCGGATGCCGCAATCCCGCAGACTCCACGTGCATGCCGCTGATCTTCTGCATGTCAATGGGATCATCCTGGATAAGCCATGAGCGGAAAACATCGGCTACCTGTTCACAATGGTCCTTTCGAACCCAATGGCTCCACCGGGGAGTCACGACGAATCGGCCGTTCCGGAAACCCAGGACATCTAAAGCCAGAGATGACTGATGCAACAGGGTGATGTAATTCTCGTCCCTCAGAATCGTTCCCGGCGTGATCTCATTGAGCCTCCGGATCAGAAGATTCGCATGCCGCTTCGGTAAGCGGCCGCCACGAAGCGGTCGCACGCGGAATTGGTCGATATACTTTAAGTAATGGTAAATATCCGTCACGATCGCCGTGCCGGCCGACTGGTATTGGTATGGCGCATACACCTCGTTCGTAATCGAGAATTCCGGTCCGCTCATCCGGTTCCGGTATTCTTCCGGCATGGCATACACCGGCTCCTTGTCTTCGCGCCCCCGGACCCGGAACAGAATACCCGTCAGCCGCAGACGCGCCAGTCCCTGCCCCGGTTCTTCATACCATAGCCATCGCCGATCAAGTTCCGGGTCATCACCCCCCCATGCAGCCTCCAACGCATCAGCCGGTACGCAGCCTCCCGCATCCACAACCTGCCAGACAATTTCCTGCTCCCAACCGCTCATTC
>JAFGMN010000222.1 GCA_016927515.1 candidate division CSSED10-310 bacterium
GCGTCCGGGAGTGATCGGGCGGTGGTCATGGCGGTCACGATCCGAGAGCGAAGACTCGGCGTGATTCCCGGCGCGATGACTCCGGAGGGATCATTCGCGGAGATCCATCCCATCAGGGCGGCATCGGTGAATAGCTTGAACGGTGGCACGTTGCGTTTAGCAGCGGCAGCTTCGCGAATATCCCATATCCGCCGCACCATCTCC
Source organism: candidate division CSSED10-310 bacterium (assembly GCA_016927515.1). Taxonomy (GTDB): domain Bacteria; phylum CSSED10-310; class CSSED10-310; order CSSED10-310; family CSSED10-310; genus JAFGMN01. Next base: position 205 of record JAFGMN010000222.1, read on the forward strand.
CGCTGCTGCGGTCCGAAGCGCCCTATCCCCGCTATGCTCCAGAACCCCAGGCGATCCCGCCGGCTGGGCAGCCACCGACAGCTCTCCAGGTGTTCGAACTCCTCCACCGCCCACTCCCAGCGGCTGCTGGCGATGAGATCATCCCGAAACCGGTTTTTCAGTGCGTGCAAATACCGCGTATCCATCGCCGCATACAGCCTGGCCTTTGGATCGACCGGCCGCCGGCTCCATGGATACTTCTGGTACTGTTTACTCAGCGACACCCCCATGGTTTCCTGCAGAATCCCGGATAATCCAAGCGATTCCCGGCCCAGCAATTCTGCGGCAATTTTTGTATCGAACAGAGATCGCGGACGAAGCCCGTAATCGCGATCGAGACTGCGCAGATCAAAATCGGCATCATGAAAAACGTGCAGGATACCCGGATCTTCCATGCAGCGCCACAGGCTGTCCAACGGAACATCCGCAAGCAAATCTACGATCCAGTCCCGTCGGGTGGTGGAGACCTGGATCAGGCAAACCCGATCCCGATACAGATGCAGCGAATCCGCCTCCGTATCGACAGCCATCTCCCCTTCCGTACCCACTGTTTCCAGCAAATCCACCAGAGATTGCCGGGTATCCACCCAGACGATATCCCGCCTGTCATTCGTCTCCGTTTGCATATCCTTCACCGCTTCCCTCCCAATTTCTTTATCCTGACACAGTTGCCCGGACGACCCAAGGGAAAAGCGGACCCCGAACAGAAAAGGGGATCGCCTGCGCGATCCCCCGATCCGTCGATTCACGTCGTGTTATCTGCCGATCGGCTATGGCTGGAACCCTCCGGGTCCAATAACAATATCCCGCTGCGGGTTTTCCGAGATCCACTCCCGTCGCGGCGCAATGCGCGATTCGAAGCAATCGGTTCCGTCGCGTCCGACGTGGCCCACGGATCGGCTCATTGTTCGTCAGCACCACGCTGGATTTTGGCCCATGAATCTTTGAGTCCGACGGTGCGGTTGAAAACGGGGTGGCCGGGACTGGAATCCGGGTCGGTACAGAAGTAGCCGTGGCGCAAAAACTGGAACCGGGTTTCCGGGGCCGAATCGGCGAGACAAGGTTCCGCCAGGGCATTGGAAATCACCGTGAGGGACTGCGGAGTGATGAAGTCGCGAAACGTTTTTCCTTCCGGCACGGCCATCGGATCATCGAGGGCAAACAGGTGATCGTACAGCCGGATCTCAGCCCGAATGGCATGAGCGGCGGAGACCCAGTGGAGGGTACCTCGGACCTTCCGGCCATCGCGGGTCCAGCCGCCACGGCTTTCGGGATCGTAGTGACAATGGATTTCCGTAATGGTTCCGGCGGTATCCCTGACCACGTCGGTACACGTGATATAGTAGCCGTGTTTGAGGCGGACTTCCATTCCGGGAGCCAGTCGAAACCACTTTTTCGGCGGTTCTTCCATGAAATCGGACCGTTCGATAAGCAGTTCCCGACTGAATGGAATCTGGCGTTTTCCCATGGAAGCATCTTCCGGATTATTGTCGGCATCCATCATTTCTGTCTGGTGCTCGGGATAGTTCGTCAGGATAACCTTGATGGGGTCGAGAACCACCATGACCCGGGCGGCAGTCAGGTTGAGATGCTCGCGTACACAGTGTTCGAGCATCGCATAATCCACTGTGCTATTCGCTTTGGCAACGCCGATGCGATCGCAGAAAATGCGGATGGATTCCGGTGAGTATCCCCTCCGTCGCAATCCGGAGATCGTCGGCATCCGCGGATCATCCCATCCCGAGACAAATCCTTCATTCACAAGTGTCAGCAGCCGGCGTTTACTCATCACCGTATAGGTCACGTTGAGCCGTGCGAACTCGATTTGCTGTGGTTTGTACGTTTCGAGCGCATCGAGAAACCAATCGTACAACGGCCGGTGATCCTCGAATTCCAGTGTGCAGATGGAATGGGTGATGCGCTCAATGGAGTCTTCCAGGCCATGCGCCCAGTCATACATGGGGTATATACACCAACTGTCGCCCGTACGCGGATGCGTTGCCCGCGTGATGCGATACATGACAGGGTCGCGGAGATTCAGATTGCCCGCACTCATGTCAATTTTTGCCCGCAGTGTCCGGCTGCCGTCAGGAAACTCACCCGCCCGCATCCGATGGAAAAGATCGAGATTTTCATCGACGCTTCGGTTCCGAAACGGACTTTCGCGTCCCGGTTGCGTCAACGTTCCCCGGTGCTCCCGCACCTCTTCCGCCGTCAAATCGCAGACAAAAGCGTTTCCCCGCCGAATCAGATCGACCGCAAATCGGTACATCGTTTCGAAATAGTCCGATGCATAATACAGCCGATCACCCCAGTCGAATCCGAGCCACCGGACATCCCGGATGATTCCATCGATATACTCCTGTTCTTCTTTGACCGGGTTTGTATCATCGAACCGGAGATTGCACAGCCCGTGATAATCCTCGGCAATCCCGAAATTGAGACAGATCGATTTGGCATGACCGATGTGGAGATGCCCGTTGGGTTCCGGAGGAAACCGCGTATGGACCCGGCCATCGAATCGTCCGGTGCGATTGTGCGTGTCGATTATCGTTTTGATAAAATTCGTTCCCGGTGTGCGAAGCTCTTTCTCGTTCATCATCACTCCGTCTTCTCCGGATTCGTTCTCACGCCATCCGGTGTCATTCCGTCCGGTCCATCGGCCGATTCCACTGACTGACCGCTGTCATCCCAGGCCGCCCAGCGCTCC
>JAFGMN010000223.1 GCA_016927515.1 candidate division CSSED10-310 bacterium
GATACAACCACTCCGCCGTCATGTCATGTAATGCTGCACAATTCCAGTCCGCCGTCCACAGCCGGATCGTCAGATCGTGCAGCACATCGGGCGGCGGCATCGCCGGTCCTTCCATAATTGCCGCTGCCAGCACGATAGGAGGCATGTCCCGGAAGACATCGGCGGTTACCGGAAAATACTGGCGCCACCCGCGAATCACGTCACCGATCGCCGCAATCTGGTCTCGTAACGAGCGCTCACGGGTATTCGCCACGGTTTCATTCAGCTTTTCCCGGATGCTGGCAATGGATTTCATGGCCGGTCCCTTTCCTAATGCATTAAATTGAAAACCCAGAAAAACAAAGCCGTCCCGGACAGGACCGACACGGGTTTTCTGTTCCGACAAGCGAAGGTTCAACGCCGCGATTTCCGTCTGGAGAACAGTCATTGCCCGGTGCAATTCATCCTGCGAACCGGCTAGAACCACGAGATCGTCGGCGTATCGGATGTACCGAAACGATCCGGCCACCATGGCCCGGTCAAGGTCGTTCAGATACAGATTGGATAACAGCGGCGACAACGGGCTCCCCTGAGTGATCCCAACACCGCCGGGTGCGCGGCTCTGCACACCGGCCACTGGAGCCCGAAGAAACCGGGCGATCAAATCGATCACAACAGCATCGTCGATGGTATCACGCAGAAATCGCAGAAGAATCCCATGATCAATGGTGTCAAAATACGATTCGATATCGGTTTCCAGAATCCAGTCATACCCCCGCCGAATCAGTTTTTCGACATAATCCGCTGCACCGGATGCGGATCTGCCAGGCCGGTACGCAAATGAGCAGGGTTGGAGACGGGGTTCGATCAGACTTCGCAAAACGCGAACGATAGCAAACGCACACACTCGATCACGAACCGTCAGCAACCCGATCACACGGGTTTTGCCTGATGGTTTCAAAATGGAGAATGTCGAAATGCAATCCGGCGAATAGGTACCCGCAAGTAAATCCGTCGCGATATCATCCAGTGCGGCATCCGTTTGCGTACCGAAGTCGGCAATGGTCACAGAATCGATGCCCGGACCCCCGCGATTGGCCTGCACGCGATCCCATGCGGCATCCAGGTTCGCCCGGTCGGCGATGCGGAAAATCAGGTCCATCGACTGCATATACCCTCATTGTATCCAGTCGAAGCGATCGACGCAAAATTCCGGCTTCCTTTCGCCGGAATTTGTCCGATCTCAGCGGATCCGTCGCAGAATCACATCGATCAACCGTTCCGGATCGGCATCCTGCACAACGTTCCTGTCCGCAATGGCAATCCCCATCCATTCCGCCCGTTTCCTATGGTCATCGGTAATGTCGATCCGACGGGTCCCCGACTGCGCCAACGTCACCAGCGTCAACCGGGGATTCAATCCGAAATCCTTCTGTAATGCGCCGAGTTTATAGAGCGCATCATCCACGATGCTGCGCTTTTCGTCATCGACGGCGGTTTTGCACTCGACGACATGCAAGCGATTGTCCTGCGTGAAAACGATGTCGAACTCGTTCTTCACATCCTTCCGCACCAATTGAAGATTATGGCTGACTGCTCCATCCGGCAACGCGAGCCGTTCACGGATCCGGAAAAAGATGGATTCTTCAAACCAATCTCCCGTCAGATACCGGATTTCCTCCTTCAACAGGTGATTCGGAATCGCCGGCCGAAACGGCGATCCGGCCAGCCATGCGGCGACATCCGGTATCTCGGCCAGCGGCGTTTGCTTCTTCTTCCGCTTCCGCATGCTGCGCAGCGTGGTGAGGATCTGTTGACCGGTATCATCCATCGCTTCATGAAACCGGTAGAAAGCCGCTGTATCCTCGAGACCCCGGACAGTATCCAGCTTCGGTTCCGCTGCATAGTCCAGGCCATAACTTGTCACGTATTCCCGGACCGACATCCGGTAATCAATAGACCGCTCCCGGTTTTTAATGTCGGGAAATATCTGGCGATGAACGTTTTTCCCGATCGGCACATACAGAACACGGCTATCGCGGTTCCGGAAATAATTATAGACGCCAATGGACATGATCTTAGTGCCGCCAGTGAGATTGACCGTAAATCGATCATCATCATCGAATTCGATACGACTCAGTTTATCCTGGATATCGACCAGGGAATCCTCCTGGACCATTATGGGTTTCATACACGTTTCCGGTGACAGATTCGCCGATTTGCACAACCAGAACGTTTTCTTTTTTTCCTCCATCTGTTCAGTCGAAATGAACAGATACCGGTCCACATCGGGGAGTTCCCGGATGATGAGGAAATTGGGGATACTATGATCACTGATCAGCGACACAAGGATATGCGCCATGGAATACCTCCTATAATATCGGACGATCGACGAAACCATCCATTTGACTGCGTGATTCTTACTGGATATCAATTTTCAGCGATTGCGCTAATGATTCGATATCCTTCCAGATCCCTCTCCCTGTTTTTTCAGCCTTTTGACGCCAAGCCGCGACACGTTCCGGATAGGTTTTGATAAACTGCTCGATCAACGCCTTCTGCAACACAGTGATATCTTGCCCGGTCACCCAGTTCGCCAGATCGCCTCCGACGGATTTCGGATTGGTCAGAATCGTCGGTTGATTCACCGCTCGTTCAACCAACTGGTCCAATCGATCGATGGACACTTTTTTTTTGACTCCTTTTTGTTCATTCTTCACATGATCCGAACGCCGCGTGACAAACTCCCGCAACGTGTATCGCAACTCTTTCTTTGTGTACTCGACAAATTGATTGTTGCCCCGTCCTCTTCCTAAAACCGGGTACATCAACTCATGGGGACGGGACACGTTCGGATCGGCCATGTCCAGCAAGGCGCGAATTTCGATCGATTCCGCCCAGCCCGTGATATGGTTTTCCATCGCCGCGACAAATCGGCGTTCGCATTCGTCAAGATCCGGTACCGGATCCCGATTCGCATGAATATCCAGCAACTCGACAGCCAACTCGACCTGGCCGAATCCGTAGGGTTTCGCCATTCCCAGGCTGTGACGTGCCTCCGGGCGACCACCCA
>JAFGMN010000224.1 GCA_016927515.1 candidate division CSSED10-310 bacterium
GATTACATGCAGTTCAACGAATCCAATCCACCGGGAGAAAACTACGGGAAGGCGGAATATCCGGGCTCCCCGCGTCAGTATCAGATTGGCGCACGGATTAAGTTCTAATTTCCATCCATTCAGCTTAAGATAAACCCCGGCCCGTCAATCGGGCCGGGATTTTTTTTCAGGAGCGCATGTATGATGGTAGACAATCAATCCCGGTTATCATTGGCAGTCGTCGTGGCTTCCGGCGGTCTGGATTCTTGTGTGACGGCGGCGTTAGCGGCCCGGGATCATCGATTGGCCATGTTGCATGTTGACTATGGACAACGAACGGTTGAACGGGAGCGGCGTGCATTTCATGATATCGCCGATGCGTTGCACGCAGAATGTCGGTTGGTGATACCAATGGATCATCTGCACAGAATCGGAGGATCCTGCCTCACTGATACGACGATCGCGGTGCCGGTTCATGGGATTCAGCCTGGATTGGTTCCCGTAACATATGTTCCGTTCCGGAACGCCAACCTGTTTGCCGCTGCGGTGTCTTGGGCGGAAGTAATCGGCGCTGCCAAGGTATTTGTTGGAATCAATCAGGTTGACAGCAGCGGATACCCTGATTGCTCCGAATCGTTCCTCTCGGCCTTCAATCAAACAATCCGTTTCGGTACACGGCCCGAAACACGGATCGAAGTCATAGCACCCTTGCTGAAATGCACCAAAGCAGATATCGTTTTACGAGGGATTCAGTGCGGCGCTCCTTTCGACAAAAGCTGGTCATGTTATCAGAATAATGAAGTAGCATGTGGCCGTTGTGATTCATGTCGCTTACGATTGGCTGGATTTGCAGCCGTCGGGATCCGGGATCCGATCCCCTATTTGGAGCGGCCGGAGACGCATTCGTTGTCACAACAGGCTGGTACATGATCGATATTGGTGCGGGAGGCTGAAATGAGCCGATTGGCAGTGTCCATGGAGGAGACGAGAATGATGAATCGATTGAAATTGGGTCGTTGTGGTTTATTGATCGCTACGCTGATGGTCTTGATCCTTTCTGGACCGGTTCAGGCGTATTTTTCGTATGGTGCGCGATCGACTGGAATGGGTGGAGCATACACTGCCATGGCCAATGATGCCTCTGCAGTGTACTGGAATCCCGGAAATTTGGGGTTTATTAACGGGTGGACGATTGAGATGCAGATTGGCCAAGACGGGCTTTTTGCCGAAGATGTACGGGATACGATGGAATTCCTTCGCACGAACACGGACTCCTCCCAGTACGATTCCGGGGAATTCGACGATGCCATTTCTGATTTAAGTGGGAAGGACTGGCTGGTCCGCGGCGGCGATACCCTGTCATTGGTCATTGCCAATCAATATACAGCCTTTCATTTCACGCAATACAATCTCTTCTATGGCCAGCCGGAAATCATCGAAGGATCGGATATATTCCACCGCTATGAATTCAGCGGAATCGAGATCAAGGAATACGGAGTGACCTTCACGCTCGTGGGTGGATCCAGCGGATTTTCCATCGGTGTGACGGGGAAATACATCGATGCGGATGTATATCATTGGTCTCCGGCTTTCTGGGAGATTCCATCGACTGATCCAGGTGATTTATACGATGAGCTTGAGGATCGAGGGAGAACCGCTTCCGACAGTTCATGGGGCCTGGATGCGGGTCTCGCGATGTCGTTCGGATCGAGTCGCTTGGGATTTACCGCGCGGAATATTATTGGATTCGAAATCGAGATCGATGAACAAACACGGATCGAAATCGAGCCGGAATACCGGCTTGGTTATGCATTTCAGCCATCGGACCGTTTTGTCCTGAGCATGGATTATTCGATCGATAAGGAAGTCGATCTCCTCGGGAACAAACTCGAGGGATCCGAATTGGCCACTGGGTTCGAAGCTGCATTCGGTCAGAAACATTGGTTGTTGTTGCGTGGCGGTGTGTCCATGCCAATGGATGGGGATGCATCGATGATTTTTTCAGTCGGAGCCGGTCTGAACTTCAAGCAGGGAATCCTGGATGTCGGGTATGCATTCGATCAGGAACGGGATTCGGAAAAGCTGTGGGGTGGTGTCAGATTCACTTTCTAAGATGTCGGCCGGATACCCTGGCGAATCAATTCCAGGAAAATCTGCCGTAATTGTTTGTGCCGAGGATTCTCCTTGAGCAGTACCATGCACAAATTCATCGCGTCCTGTCGATTTCCGCTTGCTTTCATGACATTCAATCGGATGATCTGAATCCGGACATCGCGTCGGTACCCCTCTAACGATTGCAGTATCAGCTCCGCCTGCACCAGATCTCCGCTCCGCACAAGCGCTTCACATAATCGCACTCTAACAGCATCGTTGCGGGGTTGAATATCCAAAACGTGCTGAAGATGAGGAATAGCATAGGCATACTGCCCGGTCAATTCTAGATAATATGCCAGACGGTCAAACAGCAGGGGTTCCTTTTCGTAGTGTTTCATCGAGGCCAGAATGCGCAGTTGTTCAATCGCCTTTTCAGGAGTCAACTGCTCAAAACGATGCATTAGCAGCCGGAATGCCCTACCGGGTTCATCCGGCTGGACAGTTTCTATCTGTCGTGCCCGTTTAGCATCGGCGTGCCGGCCCGACATTGTCAGGGAATATTGTAACTGTTCGAGAAGTTCACTGTTTCCCGGATGGTTGTCTAGTCCTTCGTGAAGAATATCCACTGCCTTGTCATAGTCATGCAATTCACACGCTATAGCTGCAAGGCGGGAAAACGGGTATACAGATCGCGATCTCCCTGTCAGTATCTCGCGAAACCACGTTTCCGCTCCTGCATAATCCTTTGATTTGATTGCTATCTCACCCATTGTCCCCAGGGCGAGCACATTTCTCGGATCGCGCTCGAGAGCACGCTGTGCTGTCGCACGGGCAGATTCAAATCGACGAAGGAGGTAGAGGTAATGTGCGCTCAATGCCAGGATACGCGGCTTGTCGTTTGCTTGCGGAGCATTTTCGAGGAGATCAAGTGCTTCGCTGGTCCGGCCCTGGGAATGGAGGGTTTTGGCTGTTTCCAGCAAGTGATAAACTGGATCTTCGGGTTTCGACATGGTCCTGATTCAACTAAAAAAGTCTGGTACACAAAGCAATAGCACACCCAGGATAGCTGTCAGCATCGCGATCGGTGCCAGAAACGATCCGATATGGTTCCATGGTTTCCGGGCTCTGAAAGACGCCCACACACTCCAGAAAAGCACCACCAGGCTTGAACCGATGGTGATACTGTGCCAGTAATTCATTGAGCCGACTCCCGCTTCCATATCTCTAGTTTTACGCGGATCACATGCAGTGTCAAGGTATTCGTCGAATCGCCGCTATCCGATCATTCAGATTCGGATGGGACTCGAATCGCGAGGCATATGCTGGATGAGTGACAGGAACGGTCAGATTGCATTCGTGCAGTTTCTCAAGCGCATGAATCAAAGGAAGTGGATTGCCGATCAGATTGACAGCAAAAGCATCTGCCGCATACTCCTGCTTCCGGGAAAGGGTGTTGAGATACCATTGGAAAAACCGTATCGCTTCCGTCAGTAGCATCGCGAAAATGGTCAAAGAAGCATAATCGGATGGATGCACAAACCCGAAGCTGACATGAAAATCGGGCATCCGTTCAAGATATGCCAAGAGGACGAGAGTGACGAACAAACCGAAAAACACAATGACCGATCTCTGATGAAAATGCCTCAAGCGATAGTGTCCGGCTTCGTGTGCAATGACGGCGAGCGTTTCTTCCTCATCGATCCGGCTGAGCAAGGTATCGAATATCACGATTCGCTTGGCTTTTCCGAAACCGGTAAAAAAAGCGTTGGCATGTTCGGATCGGTGGGAACCATCGATTGCCAAAACTTCCCGCGTGGTTACTCCTGCTTCTACCAATAATTGATTGATCCGGCTTTTCAGCCTCTCATCAAGAGGAATCACGCGATGGAACAATGGTAATATCATGACGGGGAAAATCCATTGCACACACAGGAAAACCAGAATCAGAATGAACCCCATCACGAGCCATTTAACGGAAACCAATTCCTGCATGATGTACAAGGTGACGGTGAGAAAAGCACCGGCCAATAGTACCCCGATCCCGAAAGCTTTCATCGTATCCGACAGGAAGACCGCAATCGTCTTTTTGTTAAATCCAAAGCGTGCTTCCAATACGAAATCGTAATATAGATTGAAGGGAAGATCGACCCCATACGCTGTTACGGCCCAGAATCCGATGAAGAGAAGTCCCGTACCGATGCTGGGGAGACGAAAGGCGCGTGCAAGGAAGTCCATCCGGTCAAATCCGTACAGGATCATGAACCACGTAAAAGAAGTGGAAACGATTTTATGGACGATGGAATAATGACTCAGTGCGAGGTGATACAGCATTGACTGCAGGGTGTTGATCATGACTCCCGATTGCATGAGTTCAAGGTTCGGGGTTCCGATTGATTGTTTGATGGTTCGATTGTTGATTAATTCCAACACGATTTCGGAAATCAGGATGGATACCGATATGAACAGGAATGCGGCTGTCAAAGCAGTAAAGCGCATGGGTTCACCGTTTGTGCTTTGTTCCGTTCTCGATCGGTGGATTGGAACGGAACAGGTGAATGAGATAGGCGTGTTCTTTCAGCGTCATACGTGAGGAGCGCCAGTGCGGGCAATGCTGTTCAACCAGCTTCCAGAACGCTGAGGAGTGGTTGGCGACAACGGCATGGAGCAGTTCATGGATCACCACATAGTGAATGACGTCGTCCGGGAACATGATCAATCGCCAGTTCAGACTCATCGTACCACTGGTTGACCAGCTTCCCCATCGGCTGCGCTGGTCCCGGATGATGAACTGCCGGACGGTTATCCGGAGTTTTTCTGAATGGGTTCGAATGATGGGAGCTAGTTCTTGACGGGCAAGATCTTTAAGAAAATGGAGGATATCCAATTCGTTCTGATCGTTTGATTTGGATGGATTGATCCAGTTGACGACAGTGTCATTCCAGATAATCGCCCGAGGGACTCCCTCATCCCGGGTTTCGACACTGATAGGAATCATTTTCCCTTTTATTCGTATCGTTCCACCGGGGACCGGATGGGGCATGGAATGCATCGATTCCATCTCCATCCATTTCTCTTGATTTCTGCGAATCCAATCGGTTTGCTTTGCGAGAAAGTGTTTACCGTCTTCGATGGAACGGGATACCGGGATAACGACGGATACACCGCGCCGATGGATCATACGGAGACTGATTCGGCGGGCTCGCTGATCGCGGTAGATAAAGAATGGGATTGAGCAATCGTCGATCGGCAACGTGCCCGACTCCACTAACATGCGTCTTTTTCTCATGGTCCCCCGGTACCCATTCAATTTCAGCAATCGAATCGATTGCCGGCGTCTTCCCGGTTGAGTGTGTCCACATGATTGTTATTCATCATCACCAGTCGTCATCGTATTGCAGTAAACGACCGAAACCATCGTATCATTGTTTGCTGAAAATTGTCCATCAGAACATAGAACAGCGGCAATACGAGCAGGGTCAGAGCTGTTGACGTAATCAGTCCACCCATAACGGTAATGGCGAGGGAGGAATACATCCGGGCGGAAAAATCACCGGAAGCCATAGCCATGGGCGCGAGACCGAGGATGGTTGTTCCTGCCGTCATGACAATGGGTCGAAACCGATCTTCTCCAGCCTGGATTATGGCGTCACGGCGATTCTGTCCCCGGGCACGCAACTGGTTGATATGGTCGACCAGAACAATGGCGTTGTTGACGACAATACCGATCAGGATGATTAACCCGATGTTTCCAGTGATATTGAGTTCGGTATGGGTGATTCGCAGCCCCCAGAATGTACCGACCAGGGCAAAGGGCAGGCTTAGCAGGATGGTTAGAGGATGAAGAAGCGATTCAAAGAGAGCGCCTAGCAACAGGAGAACCAGAATGGATGCCAAAATGAAGGCCTGACCGCTTTCCTTCAGTCCGATATCGAAATCGAAAAAAGTCCGGCCAAGACGCCATGAATAACCGGGGGGCATGGCCATTGGTTTCAAGGCTCGTTCGATGATTGCACGAGCCTTGCCGGTATCCCGTTCCGCCATTTCAATTTGCACATCATGTAGGACTTTGCCGTCTACGCGCTGAATCGAACCCGGTCCCGGGGCAATTTCATAGCGAATTAGAGCGGTCATGGGAAACGAACGTCCATCCGGTGCAAAAACCGGCAAATTCAGCAGTTGCGCCAGGTTTTCTCGATCCTCCGGCTGCAACTGGATTCGGACGTCGATTTCTTTCGTGTCGGCATAAAACCGGGATACGGTTCGACCCATTAGTGCAATACTCACCGTCTGAGCGATCTGGTACGGTGAGACGTTGTTTTTGACAGCCAGTTCCCGATTGATCGTTAAATGGATTTCCGGCATCGCCGTGCTGTCTTCCACGATGACATCGACGATGTCCGGATCGGCCAGAAGATAGTGAACGGCGTTTTCCGCCAATTCCCGTAACGTATCCGGTGAACGACCTTCGAAACTGATATCCACCAGGTTTCCACCGGAATCCCCGACCTGCCAGCCAAACCACCATTTCACTCCGGGTAACTCGGGCAGCAATTCGCGGATTCGGGCACGTATGGCGTCATCTTTGATGAAATCCTTGCCTGTATCTTTCAAGAACAATCTCAAAAAACCGTTTTCCAGATCAACGACGCTGTACATATCTTTCAGGTCGATCTCACTTCGATGATCCAAGAGCGGCCGTTCCATGGCGATTAAAACCTCTTCCCGCTGATTCAGATCATAGTTATCCGGAGGTATAACGCGGATGATAATCTGTCGCATGGCCATATCACCATTCATATTGACGGCAATTCCCTTGTAAGCAACAGCAATGGAGGCGAGAAGTAATATGATGATCAAAACGGTCATCAGGCGATGATTCAGAATCCAGCGTAGAAGATAGAGGTATAGCTGCGTGAGTCGAGGAATCAGTCTCGACCGATACTCCAGCGGTTTCCGGACACAATGCGTGATGGCAAGCGGCACGAGTGAAAGAGAAATAAACAACGAGGCTATCAATGACAGGGCGATGGGAAACCCGATTTGCTTCATCCAGACGCCGATCTCTCCGGAAGCGAAAATCAAGGGCAGAAAAACGATGATCGTGGTCATCGTGGACGCATTGATTGCGGTGCCAACCTGCGATGCCCCCACGATTGAGGCCTCCCGGAAATCCGTAGATATCTTCCGATACCGATAGATATTCTCGGCGGACACGACTGAGTTGTCGACGAGCATTCCGATCGCGAGCATCAACCCCATCATCGTACCCAGATTCAAGGTGTAACCGGCGAAATACAGACCGGCGAGAGCGGTGAGGATGGACAGGGGAACCGAAAGAATGATGATGCAGGTTGTTGCGAGGTGACGGATAAAGAGGTAGAGAATCAGCAGCGCAAATAAAGCTCCCCACAAACCCGTATGCAGCAACCCTTCAAGAGAACTGACGATCATCCGAGATTGGTCGAAAAAAGGCAGGATTTCCATTTTTTTCAGTTCCGGCTCCGTCTTCAGACGATCCAGTACCCGCATGACATTTCGTCCGACCTGCACGGCATTGGCGGATGATTCTTTGTTTATCGATAACGTGAATCCGGGTTCGCCATTGACGCGATGAATCGATTTTTCTTCAGGGAGACGGCGGTCGACCCGGGCAACATCCTGGAGTCTGATTGATCCATCGGTCAGGGGCAATTCCCGATAATCATCTTCGGATTCCAACTTGTACCGCGTGCGCACGAGCGTTCCTTTTCCTCCGTCATCCATTCGTCCGATCGATGCATTTTCATTCGCGGCGGATAACGACCGGCTCAGTTCATATACGTTGACTGCATGCGCACTGACCTTGTCGAAGTCGAGATCAATATGAAGACTTTCTCCTTCTAAACCATGAATATCGACGGATGCAACGCCATCAATGCGCTCGATGGCCGGTTTGATCCGATCTTGAACCAGCCAGTAGAGGTCATCAATCTGGTGATCAGGGAGCGACAGCCCCATCCAGAGCAACGGGATATCATCGCTGCGCTGCCGATAGATTCGGATGGTTCCAACATCAACAGGGAAATCGCCTCTTACGCGCTCAATGGCGTCTCGAGCTTCAAGATAGGCATTGTCCATGTCGGCTTCTTTTTCAAACTGGAGATTGGCGGAACAACCCACCGTGGAGGATGTCAGACGAATCTGTTTCACTGAACGCATGAGCTTCAGTTGCCCTTCTAACGGTTCCCCAATAAGACGGTCCACCTCCTGTGGCGTCGAGTTGGAATATGGCACATTAATCCACATCCACGTGCTCGTTGTTTCCGGAGAAAACTCCAGGGGCAATGCCTGAAGCGCATACCCTCCAACGACAACCATGCTGATACAACACATCAGTGCTGTTACAGGCCGCCGATGCGCCCATCGGGGCAACGGATGGATATAGGACCGCTCAGTGACCACCAGCGTCTCCACCCGGATTGATGGTGTGGAATTTATGCAGCGAATATTCTACGATATAATATAGGGTTGGAATAACAATCAGAGTCAGAAAGGTTGACGCGACCATACCCAAGATGATGGTCACCGCCAATGGCTGCCGGATTTCCTGACCCGGTCCGATGGAGAACGCCATGGGTAACAGGCCGAGAATGGTCGTTGCTGCGGTCATGAGAATCGGCCGAAGGCGCTGATCGGCAGCGGTCTGCACGGCGGTCAGCAACGGCATGTTCATCCGGTACAACTGATTGGTCATATCCACGAGGACAATGGCATTGTTCACGACAATACCGCTTAAGACGATCAAACCAATGAATATCACGATGGACATGGGGATCGTGAGTGTGTATAGACCCCATAGGACACCGATCATCGCCATGGGGATCGACACCAGAATAATGAATGGAAGAATCAGTGATTCGAACTGAGAAGCCATTACGAGATAGACCAGGAAAACTGCCATCAGCAGGGCGATGACCAGGCTGCGAGCGGATTCTTCCATTTCACGGGTTTGACCTGTAATTGCGTAATGAACACCGGGAGTGGATGGGACATCATCGAGGATCGATACCAGGTGATCTGTGGCTTTTTTCAAGTCAAGAATTGGTGCTTCTGCTCGGATCAAGGCGACCCGCCGTTGGTTCACGCGTCGGATTTCACTGGGACCGATTGTGCGGGTTATTTTTGCCACAGCATTCAGGTATATCGGTGTTTCGTTATCCGGATTGATCACGATTTGTTCCAAGCCGGTGATAGAAAGATCTGCTGTGCGCTCGGATCGGATCCGGATATCTACTTCTTCACCGATGGTGCCGAAATCCGTCGGAATGTCACCATCAACGGCTGTTCGCAGGATGCTGGCGGCTTCACTGGGATTCATTCCGATTCGAGCCAGTTTGACCCTGTCAAAGACGACTTCGATTTCCGGATATCCGGCTTCCATTGTGCTGGATACATCGGTGAAGGAATCGTCTAGCTGGAGGCGAACAACCAGATCTTCGGATTGCTGAATGAGCCTATCGAGGTCATTGCTCCGGATTTCCACCTCAAGAGGTGTTTTCAGTGTAAATAAAGCCGGTCGGCGAAATTCAGCCTTTTCAATTCCCGATACTTTTGTCAGACGATGGCGTACACAGTCGATGATCCGGTTTTCATCTGTACGATTCCGCACGCCAACCTTCAGCAGTACCTGAAGCGAGGCAACGTGTTCGAGTTCCGTTCCCAGACTTGCCCCAGTCGTCATATCCGAACCGATGACAGCACTCACAGATTGAATTTCCGGCATTTCGAGAATCTGCGATTCCACTTGCATCACGATATCCCTGGTTTTCTCCAGCGGCGAGCCGACAGGCAGCCGGATATCGATGAGGAATTCGCCCTGGGACATTGCCGGAATCAGATTCATACCCAGTCGGGGACCAATCCAGAAGCTGGATAAAAGAAACAGAACGAAAACGATGACCGGTGCCCGATACGGCTTCTCCAATGATCGTCTCAGTAGCCCTATATACGCTCTGTGAATCCGGGAATACGCCCCTTCAAATACAAACAACAGCGGCTTCAGCATCCAGTGAATGAGATGCCAGGCTTTTCGTATCGACCAAATAGGAATCAATGCGAATAGCCATGAACCATTGGTCAAAACAGCGCTCGTTAGCGATGTGATGAATGCGATGGCTGCGTACAACAGGCGAATTGGGAATAATCCCACCGTAAGAATCCATGCAATGACCCGGTTTTGAATCCGAACCGGTCGTCCGATGTCGGCGAAGACGGATCGAAACAGCTTAGCCAGACAATCAATGATTTCGCGAATTACGCCTCCCAGTCGCCGGTGTTTCTGCCAGATCCGTGCGATGGCAATAACATGATCCGCTGGGATATCCGATAGTACCGACTGATACCTGAGCGATGCGATCATCGGAATGACGCTGAGAGCAACGATGAGTGATGCCAGCAAACTGAACGCGATGGTCCATGCCAGATCACCGAAAATCTGTCCGGCGATACCTTTGACAAAAGCGATAGGGAAAAAGACTGCAACCGTTGTTAGCGTGGAAGCAATGACCGCTGTCGTGACTTGTTCTGTTCCTGCACGGGCAGATTCCGAAGCTGCATAGCCGTTTTCTCTCAGACGAAAGATGTTTTCTAAAACCACGATGGAGTTATCGACCAGCATTCCGATGCCAAGAGCCAGTCCTCCGAGACTCATCAGATTTAAACTGATGTGCTTAAAATACATCAGCGTAAAGGTTGCAATGACTGAAATGGGAATGGATAAACCGATGATGAGGGTGTTCCCTAGATTGCGCATAAACAGATACAGGATGAAAATGGCTAAAAAACACCCCATAACAGCGGCTGTCCGGACTTCGTTGATGGCTTCGCGAATGAAAACAGACTGGTCACTGACTATTTCTATCTGCATCTCTTCGGGAAGAACAGCCAGGATCGATTTCCCGTAAACAGGATGTCCGGGAAGGCGTTTTCCCAATTCCGTGCGTACGGCATCCGTCGCTGAAATGATGTTTGCATCGCCCTCTTTGTAGATCTCGATAAGAACGCTTTCTTTTCCGTCCAGGTGAGTGATCGTTTTGCGATCGACGCGTGTTCGCTGGATGGAAGCGATATCGTGAAGGCGGACTTCAATGCCATTTCGGCTGCCGATAATGATTTGACCGATATCCTCGATGGTTTTGAATTCATTGACGGTTCGAACCAGGAACTGGGTTTTTCCTTCCTCCAGCATACCGCCGGGAATATTGATATTTTCCATTTCTATCTGCTGCGAGACATCGGTCAGGCTGAGCCCGATGGCGGCGAGGCGGGATGTGTCAATTGCAACCAGGATTTCTTCTTCCTCTCCGCCACTGATTCGGGCGGCAGCAATTCCTTCCAGGGTTTCCAGGCGGGGTTTGATTTCATTTTCAGCGAGGAGATGAAGAGCGACCAAGTCTTCACCGGTCATGGCCATTTTGAGAATGGGTTCGGTTTCCGGGTTGTAACGAAGAATCCGAGGGCGATCAGCTGTTTCCGGAAAAACGACGGTGTCGAGTTTTTCACGGACATCCATCAGCGCGCGGTCCATGGAAGTATTCCAATGAAACTCGATAATGACATCGGAAAGCCCGGCTCTGGATATGGACGTGATTTGCTGTAGGTGGGTGATGACGCCGAGGGTTTCTTCGATAGGGCGGGAGATTAACTCTTCGATTTCTTGTGGAGGTGCGCCTTCGAGTTCCGTGCGGACGGTCAGAGCGGGATATGAGATCTCAGGGAGAAGTTTCAGTTCCAGGCGATTCAGAGAGAAGCCGCCGAAGACGAGTACACCGAGTGCTACCATCAGGACCGTGATTCGGCGCCGAATGGAAAATGATGCAACGCTCATGACCTGGATTCCAGCAGCCGGACTGCCTGTCCCTCTTCCAGGTTATGTTGTCCGACGACGATCAAGCTGTCACCTGGTTCCACACCGGTAACAACTTCGAAGTGCTCGGAGTTTTCAAGACCCAACTGGATCGGCCGTTTTTCCGCTCGGCTGTCGCTGTTCATGATGTACACCCAAGATTCATCCCGGCGGCGGAGAACCGCTCGTTTGGGTACAAGTATGGCATTCTCCCGCTGTTCGACCTTGATTCGCACTCTGGCAAACATCCCGGTATTGATGGGTGAATTATGATCGTGAAATCCCAGGGATATTTTCACCGTTCCCGTTTTAGGGTCCACCGCTGGATTGATCCTGTCAACAAATCCGGGAATCCCTGAATCCGGCAGCGAATCGGGCATTATGTCGGCTGGCATTCCTTTTCGCAGACGCATGGCTTCCCGTTCAGGAAGATGGACATCGATCATCAGGGAACCGGGATCGACGACTTCGAAAGTGGGGGTGGACGTGCTGACACGATCGCCGCGGTTGATGGATCGTTTGACGATGATGCCGGTAATGGGGCTGTGGATTCGGGTGTTCCGCAATTCGAGATCCGTCAGTTCCCAGGCGACATATGCTTCCTGGAATGCGTATTGCGCATCGTGCCATGATTCCTGGCTTGCCATCCGGCTTTCGAACATGTTTTTGATTCGATCGTGTTTTTCTTCAGCCTGTTGACGGGCGACGGATGCTTGTTTCACTCGCAATTGACATTCATCATCATCGATCACGGCCAGGATGTCGCCTTTTATGACACGATCGCCTTCCTGAACGCGGACTTCCTCGATCTGCCCGGATGCTTTTGGATACACAACCACGTGGGACTCGGCGAAAATGTTACTTGTGGTTTCGATGTATGCCGCGATGGTTCCCTGCAAAACAGATTCGACGATGACCGGAACAGGTTCCGGGGTTTGTGTACCGTCCAATTGGCCGGATGCAGGAGTTGATGCTGCGGTTTGGTTACCGGGGTTTCGACATCCCATCAGGCCCAAGCCTGTCCAAATGATCCATGTCATTGCAGTCAACCTGAATACTGTCATTAAAAAGACTCCTGATTATCCAGTAATCCCAGTGTGTAAAGCAGATTCATTCGGTATTGCTCGCTGGCATATTCCGCCCGGGTCAGATCAATTCGCGCTTCGATCAATTCCGCTCGGGCATCTACAACGTCCTTGAATTGATTGATACCCAATTCATACATTCTCTGCTGGATTCGATGGTGTTCTTCCGCTGCATCTCGTGTTTTCATGACTGCCCGATAGTATATAAGGCTATCCTGGTACTCTTCCAAAGCAGACAGGGCTTCGGTCAAGATGTGGTCGGACAGCAAGTCCAATTCGGCGCGCCGTTTACGGATAGCAATTGCAAGATCTAATTCGTCACTTCGAATCGAGGTTCCATCGTTAATGTCCCAGGACAGGTACGATTTCTGCATAAACTGCAGGTCGTTGATCCACTCCCGATGGGATGATCCGGCAACAGTGGAATCACGAAAAGGGGAGAAGCGAAGCGAGATTCCGGCGGTGATGCTTTCGTCGCTGTCATCCCACCTGTCGAGACCGGTTCCTTGTCGACTATAATTCGCAAAAAGGTCGAAGCGGGGGAGGCGAGAGGCCCGGTTTATTTTTGATTGCAATTCGTAGGAAGCGATTTCCGCTTCGGTACGTTGGAATTCCAGGCGATGAGTACGGATCAGGCGGCGGATCGTATCGGTGTCGTATGTGCTTGGAGGAGATGGTTTGATGGGGGTCAGATCAACGTTGGCATCGATATCATGATGAAGCAGGATCAATAGGGTGCGACTTGCCTGATTCACTGCGTGGTGTGCGGATGACAGGGCCGCTTCTGATTGCGCCAAATATGCTTCTTCGAGAAGGATTTCATAGGGTATGCCGCTTCCCTGAACCAGCCGTTCTTCTGCGATTTTCAGCGATTCCCCTGCTTGTGTCATTTGTTCCTGGCGCACGATCAGCTCGGTTTTCCTCTCCAGAACCGCCAGATACGTCTCAAATGTGTGACGGATAATGTCGCGGCGTAGTTGATCGATATCCAAGCGAGCGATCCGATCATTTTCGCGTTCGATGTGTAGCGCTGCGATCCGGGCCGAGTGGTCGAACAGGGGGTACGTCACGTGTGCACTGGTCTGGAATCCTTCTCCGGGAACATAGGTTTGCCCGGTGGATGGATCATATTGGGAATATTCGCTGGAATCCGTCAGGCTCGAATTGTCGGATACGGCGAGACTCAGCGAAGGCCACAGTTTCCGTCGAGCGGCCCCGATTTTTTCCCGGCAGACATCCAGGCGCATTCTTGCAATAGCCAGATCCGTATCTGTTTCCAGGGCCATCCGAAAACAATCATCCAAGGTAAGTATCATTGGGCCGCTGACGGAATGTTCTGTGTTTGCCAACAAGGAGGGAACGAACACCATGACCATCAGGAGAGAAAGCAGATATTTGACTGAAACCACCAATTATTCCTCCGTTGTACCCTTTCCGATCAGTGTATCATGATTATACTACGATGATGCTGGAGCGTGTGTTCAAAAAAAAGCGGTGAACATTGTCGTTCACCGCTTTGAATTTAGAATGCCGATGGAAAGATCAGCGAAGCTGGAACTGAACGGTCAGGGTCATAACGACATCAACAGGGATATCGTTTTGTGTGCCGGGCTCGAATTTCCACTGTCGAGCGGCATTGATGGCGGCCTGATCGCAGAGGGAATTCAGGGATTTCAGTACTTTGACATCAACGACATCGCCTTGTTTGTTGATGATGGCTTCGAGAATAACGATACCCTGGATCCGCGTTCTCCGTGCTATGTCGGGGTATTCTGGAGCTACGTAGTGGATCCGCTTGGGTGAACTCACGTCACCACCGACACGAAGGGGACCTTCTGGTGGCGGTTCCGGTTCATCGAAATCGACATCGTTGATATCGTATACTAGTTCGACATCTTCATCATCGATGGCGATATCCTCGAGGTTGGTCATTTCCTGCTGAGGAATCGGTTTTGCCAGAACCTGTTTCTTTTTCTTGACTTTCGGTTCTTCGATCTTTTCTTCCTTCGGCGGCGGTGGTGGTTTATACCGCTGCATCTGGATGAAGTTTGTCCGTTCTTTGTCCCAGTTGCGGTGAGAACTGAAACTTGTCACGGGTGGGATGTACAGGATCATGATATGCAGGATGATGGCTATCAGAATGGCCCAATCCATGCTGATCCGATCCCGTTTTCTCAGGATGTCTTTTTGTTTGCTGATTTGATCATAGGTCATGGTTCCCTCCAATTCCCGTGTTACCACGACGATATTTCCTGCTTGGAGGGCAGAGCGATGTTTTGAACTTCAGCCTGTTTTAATTCATCCAGTACGTCCATCATATTGCCGTACGAGGCATCCATGTCCATCTGGATGATGACGAATTTTTTGGGATTTGCGGCGAGGATTGGTCGGAGGTAGGGTTGGATTTCGTTAAGATTTTTTGGGATTCCATCAATAACGATCCGACCGGAAGCCTGTACCTGGATTGTGACTGCCTTGAGTTCCTTCTGATCGATTTCTTCCTCGTCTTTTGCGGGTGCGGGGAGTCGGAAATCGATGCCTTTTCGGGCGGCGAATGCGGTTGTCACCATGAAAAATATCAGGAGCAGAAAAGCGATATCGGACATGGAGCTATTCGGCACTTCCGCTTCAACTTGCGAATGTCTGCGAAATCTCATGCCGCACCTCCTAATTCACTTCCTGTTCAGTCGGAAGGCTCAGGTTTCGCGCCCGGGCCTGCCGAAGTTGCTCCAGAAGTTCATCCACCAATTCCCAACGGACGCCCTTGTCGACTTTCAGAAGAAATATCTGATCCGGATCTTTGGCGATTTCCATTGACGCCAAGGGCTGGATGTCCGCCATCATCACTCGTTCCCCGTGATACTGGATGAAACCATTCTTTTGAATGGAAACAACCTCATGGTTTTTTGGGATTTCGGTGCGTGCCATTGTTTTCGGAAGATCAACCGGGGTCTTGTCAATGGTGAACGACGTCGTAACCATGAAGAAGATCAACAGAAGGAATGCGATGTCGGACATGGAAGCATTTGGAACCTCCGCTTTGGTTCCACCGCCTCGTCTGCGTTTAAAAAGTTTCATCGTTTCCTCTGGGTCCGTGTTGACGGATCAGTTCTGTGCCTTGGACAGATCATCCATGTATTCCATCAGAAGACCGCTGGATTCTTCCATCTCCAATACCAGTTTTCCGACTTTGGCAGTGAAGTAGTTATAGAATGCCATTGCCGGAATACCGATGATCAGACCCGCTGCCGTCGTAATCAATGCTTCAGAAATACCGACGGCGACGAGGGCCGGGTTGTTCATACCATGGGCCGCGATGGCTTCGAAAGCTTTAATCATACCGGTAACCGTACCTAAGAAACCCAGCAGAGGAGCGAGGGTGGAACAGGTCGCCAATCCTGCAAGGCCGCGTTCCAATCGGGACATTTCAATGCCGCCGGACGCTGCAATGGCTGTTTCGATTTCTTCCCGTGTTTTCCCTGTTTTCAACAGACCGGCTTTCATAATGGATGCAATTGGACCTTTGTAATTTTCACACAGGGTGATGGCTTCCTTAATCCGTTTCGCTTCAAGCAATGTCCGGATTTTTTTCAGAAACTCAGGAGTATTGATCGATACCCGGTAATAATGCAGAATCCGTTCGATGACCATTCCTATTACCAGGATGCTGACCGCCAGCAGAGGCCACATCATCGGACCACCCTTGTGAAAGTACTTCAGCAACGCGAACTGTTCAAAACCTGTGACCATGTTCGATACCTCCTTACCCAATAAATGCTACTCCGAAGAGCACGGTGAATTCGCATTCGCAAAACCTGTTAGACTATATCATAGCATGACCGCGAAAAAAACTAGGAAATTGACGAAAAATGGCAGGCACAGCTGTGGCCGGCCGCGATTTCCCGGAGCTCGGGTTCCTGGGTTTGGCAGATTTCCTGATTCTTCCCGATGGGACAACGCGTGTGAAATCGGCATCCCGGTGGAGGATTCAGTGGAGTTGGCGCGTCGCCTTCCAGAAGAATGCGGTTGCGTTTGACGGCCGGGTCTGGGACGGGGACGGCCGATAGCAGGGCTCGGGTATACGGATGTGCTGGATTCCGGTAAAGGGTTACAGCGGAAGCGGATTCGACGAGTTTCCCCAAATACATAACGGATACTGTGTCGCAGAAATGCCGGACGACGGACAGGTCATGGGCGATAAAGAGGTAAGTCAGGCCGTATTCGATTTGGAGATCGTGCAGCAGATTGATAACCTGTGCTTGAACGGACACATCCAGAGCGCTGACCGGCTCATCGCAAACGATTAGGCGGGGATTCAGAGCGAGTGCCCGGGCTATCCCGATTCGCTGCCTTTGTCCACCGGAAAACTCATGAGGATATCGACGGTATTGATCGGGACTCAAACCCACACGATCCATCAATTCCATGACCCGCTTTCGTCGGGCTCGGTCATCGCCACGGCCATGGATGACCAGCCCTTCTCCTATGATATCCCCGATCTTCATACGCGGATTCAGGCTGGCAAACGGATCCTGAAAGATGATCTGGATATCTCGCCGGGTATGCCGCATATCTGAAGGAGCGAGGGTTGCAAGATCGCGTCCATCAAATCGGATGATCCCACTCGTTGGCACGATCAACCGCAGTATGCAGCGACCCAATGTGCTTTTTCCGCATCCCGATTCACCGACGAGCCCCAGCGTCATCCCCGATTTCATCTGAAAGCTGACATGATCAACTGCCTTGACATATCCACTGATTTTCCCGAAAAGACCTCGTCGGACAGGAAAATAGTGCACCAGATTCTCGACCGATAATAGAGGAATCACGGCTGTTTTTCCTCATAGAGGACGCATCGCACACCATGATCGGGGAATGGATGCCGAATCATCATCTGCTCTTGTTCTGAACAGAGCGGCCCGACCTGTGCACAACGGGGCGCGAATGCGCATCCCGGCGGGAGTGCATTTAATGATGGAACGGAACCATCGATGGTCGGAAGCCGGTTTCGACCTTCGTGAGACAGGATCGAATCTTCTGTATCCAGTCGGGGGACGGAGCGGAGCAGGCCACGGGTATAGGGGTGCAGCGGCTGAGAAAACAGTGCGCTGCTGGATGTGATTTCCACCAGACGACCGGCATACATCACGGCCACCCTGTCCGCTGTCTCGGCCACGATGCCCATGTCATGCGTAATCAACAAGATGGCCAACCCGAACGCACTCCGTAAACGCATCAAAAGATCAATAATCTGGGCTTGTATCGTAACATCCAACGCGGTTGTGGGTTCGTCCGCGATCAATAACTCCGGATTGCACGCCAAGGCCATGGCGATCATAACACGCTGCCGCATACCACCGGAAAGCTGATGGGGATACTCATCGATTCGCTTCGCTGGGTCGGGAATCGACACCGCGTTCAACATTTCAAGCGCTCGGTGCCGTGCGGACCGCCGGGATAGCTTCTCATGCAATTCGATGACTTCCATAATTTGGTTGCCAATGGTAAAAACCGGGTTCAACGACGTCATCGGCTCCTGGAAGATCATCGCGATTTCCTTGCCGCGAATCTTCTGCATGTCCGAGGCGTTCAACCGATTGATATCTCTGCCTTTGAAGCGAATTGCCCGAGCGCGAACGGTTCCCGGCGGTGAAGGTACCAGACCCATGACGGCAAGACTGCTAACACTTTTGCCACATCCGGATTCTCCGACCAGACTTACGATTTCGCCTCGGTGGATCACCAGGTTCAAATCATCCACAGCCGTGACGGTTCCAGCATCTGTACGGAATTCGACAGTCATGTTCTGGATGTCCAGCAGAATATCGGAGCGCTCTCTCATGTTCCGGTTTCTCCCAAGTTTCCCTCCGTTTGTATCAGATGGCTTTCCCGGGAATCAAGCTCCGGCGATTAACCCGATGAGCCAATTCCTTCATATCGGGTTGACAGCACCACCTGCCGCTGGTATCATCCGCCCGTTTTCCGAGGAGTAAGTGATGAATGAGATGAACCCGCAACCAGCACGAATCAAAGATAGGATCAAGTCGTTCAGCGATTCCATGTTCAGAAATTACCAGATCATGAAGAAACGCTGGGAAATATCGAACAGCGAGAAAAAACGTGCTGCCGAAATCGCCCATCTGGGTAATACCGTGTTTCGTTTGTACCGTAAAGAAGGACTGTCTCCGGAAAAAATCGAGCCGCAGATCAAAAAAATCGAACAACTCGAAAACGAGATAAAAGTGCTTGAAGAAAAACTCCGGGACATTATAATGAAAGCCGATCTGCCGAGGCAGTTGCAGGCAGGGAACCTGCACCCCCCACCGGTACCGCGTGAAACCGACCGAAGGGCGTCAATGCCGGTCCCCGGAAAACCGAAGACGGACCCGGTAGATAACGTTCCGGTGAAACCAATGGTTGAACCGCCTACACCCGTGTCTCCAGTGACAGAGACTGCTTCCGTGGGCGAGGGCGATGATGCGAAGAACGGCGGAACAGGTCCTGTTCCCAAAGTGAAAAAGCCGGTTGTGAAAGCACCGGTAAAAGAAGAGAAAGCATAAGCATTGGGGCTATGGCGCAGTTGGGAGCGCGTCTGACTGGCAGTCAGAAGGTCGAGGGTTCGAATCCCTCTAGCTCCATATCAAAATAGAACCTGTTTCCGGTTTCAATCGGAAACGGGTTTTTTATTCAACGCCATCGGGAAAACTGCCCAGATCGGTCTCACCGGCCCGGACCCGCATTCCAATCGATACATTCAGACGGCTGGTGGCAGGGAGATACAGATCCACGCGCGAACCCAATTTGATGATGGCAAAACGCTGTCCCCTCAATAAACGATCATCCGGCCGGGCCCATGTGAAAATTCGCCGCAGGATATGTCCCGCAATGCAAACGACTTCGGCGTTTCCTTCATCTGAGTGGAGATGAAAAACCATTCGTTCGTTCTGATTGGCTGCATCGGGATGTGTCGATGGTAGAAACCGTCCAGGAATATGATACATGGCCGAAACAGTGCCACTGAAGGGCGCTCGTTGCAGATGCACATCGAACAGAGACAGACAAATCGTAATCCGAATGGCATCCGGAATCGTTTCACATGGTATACGCTCGATTGACGTGATTATCCCATCCGCCGGCGACAATACAGCAGACGAACTCAATATCGGAACGTTCCGTTCCGGATCACGAAAGAGAAGGATGATCAGCAGCAAAGGAATCGAGAGGATACCCCCAACGCCGGGTCCTATGAGCCACCCCGCGCTGGCGATACATGCCGCTGTCAACCCATAGGGCCAAGCGCGACGTGCCAACGGCAACCGGATCATGATGTCACATGCGACATGACTTCGGCGATTCGCCGTTCAATGCGATCCCGGATCAGCAATTTCCTGCGCTTGATTCGCTGAAGCGCTGCTTCTAGAAGCGGTGTCGGGATGACCTGGGCGGCCAACACATCGGATTCCTGATTCAGTTTCCGGTGATCCGTCACCCACTGCCTGAAATCCAAATCCGTTTCCAACAAGTATTGCCTGATCGCATCACGGTTTTCCATCGATACCATTGCTCCCCTTCGGTTAACTACTTACTTCATTGTACGAACTTCCCGATATAAAACAAGACAAATGAGCTGACAGTACGGTTCCAATCATGGTATGCATAAGCGGTTCATCTTCGGAGACGGCAAGGAGGCCTTGACACGGGATGCCAATGAATCAATTACACGATGCCGACTGGTTAGTCATTTCCGATGTCGACGGGACGTTGACGCAGGTGACCAGCGTTTGGGAATATCTACATAAACGACTGGGCAAATGGGACGATGAAGGAGTCGTCAACTTGCGGGAATACTGCGCCGGCAGGATTGATTACGTTGAATTCGCCCGAAGAGATTCCCTGGCATATGCGGGTTTGTCCCGGACTGAGTTGTCGGCTATGGTTTCAGAGATTCCCAGACGGATCGAAATGGATTATATGCTCCGAACACTTCATGATTCCAACTGCAGCATTGCACTCGTGTCATCCGGGCTGGATATTCTCGTGGATCAGATTCAGTGGGCCTCCATCCGGGTGTCGAATCGACTGATTTTCCAGGGTGATTACTGCACAGGGGAAACAGAGATCCATGTGCCGATTGACGGCAAAGCTGACTGGACAGAGCGCTTGATTCAGTCCTTTCCAGCAGGGCGGAATCGCGTCATTGCAATCGGTGACAGCCGCGGCGATATTCCCGTATTTCGTATGGCCGGGTTCGCCATTGCCGTCGCTCCCACTCACCCGGATGTCGCAGCGGCCGCCGATGTCGTCCTCGACGGCTCCACACTGGCACCGATCCCAGCATGGATCGAAACATTTAAAGCAACTCCGTCGATCAGGAAATCACGAAATCCCCGTTGATTCGCAACCGAGGGTCGGCCACCGGTATCCTCAAGAACAGATCGCTAAAATTACTGCCACCATACAACAGATTGGAACCCATGCCGATATGGACAACACCCTTGGCAATAAAATCCAGCAGATCACAGCCGATATACCCGTCTATTCCCGGATTGAGCCCCATACCAATACCGGCGAAGACCTCGCTGTCGCCGTAGGATTTTTTTACCAAGTCAATGAATACTCTGTGGTTGTCCTCGGCTTCGCTGTGCTTCAGTCGACCGTTTTCGAAGATCAACATCATATTTTGCACCAGACGACCGCTCACGTTGAGCTTGTCAATAAAAACCGATCCGTTGACGGTATTTTCCTGGGGAGCAAAAAAAACCAGACCAGCCGGCAATTCGTGACGGCCATCCTCGATCCAGACTTGCCGATCACCCAGACAACAGGTTAACTCCGCGCCGTTCCCCGAACATAAGGTGATGGTTTGCTTTTTCCTTCGGATCTCTTCCGCCAGATGCCGGCAATCTCGTCGTAATTCTGAATAATCGACGTTCAAACTCGATATCAGCCGGTATTCGATCGTTTCCAGGGCGAAGCCGCAAAAATTTGCGAGTTCGACCGTGGGGATACAGATTGTCGTGACATTACGCTGTTGAATTTTTCCCGTAATTTTCTTCTGAGCTTCTCGATGGTATCTCATTTTTTTCTGGGAGATATGCATCGGATTGAAGTCGGGTGTATCCGCAAGCAGATTGATATGGCGATCAATGTCGTCAATCCATTTCACCATCTGCGGCGGCGGCTTTCGCAGGTAATCCTCTGGTACGGTCTCCATAAAACGGCGACGATACGTAGGAGAATTCAGCCGGATTGTGGGATGAGCGCCTAGGCGGGAAATTTCCAGAGTGAATTCGTCTAAAATATCCAGATATCGCCGTTCCCCGGTCAGCGTAACCTCGACGACTTGACCTTCCTTGATGCGTATTGCCTCTCGAACCAAGCGAGGCGCTAGTTCAAGCAGCTTTTTGGGCAGTATCGACTCGTTGGGTTCACTCGGCACACCCATCACCCTCCCCTGTCCCCATGACCTTGGAACCTGTCCTGGTCGAAAGCAGACCTTCCTATCCTACAGGACAACGGATGGTTCAGACAACCCGTATCAGTCGAATTTAGAAATATCTCTACGGTATCAGGATGAGCAGAGGTTCTATATGCCGCGGATCAACGGTTCCAATGACTCCGAAATCACCCAGTCGAGCGTATATTTCATCAGTGACGGCATCTCGTTTGCTAAATTGAATTTCCACAATTCGTTTGTTACTGAAAGACAATCGAGCTGCGATAATAGGATGATCCAGACCGAACACATCGGGACCAGCGGTTGGGTCGGCTGTTTGTTGGATGATTCTTTCAAACCTTAGTGTATGCAGGGTCCATGTCAGGTTTTCCATCGTATCCACATCCAATGCCGGCTCTCCGGTGATGCCGTTATATCGGTCACCGTTCACCGAATATCGCCAGATACGATCACCTGACGATATCTCTACTGACGACAGGTCCATCCGATCGAATTCAACGACCCGCTTGTCCATAAATCGATCAATCTCGGGAAGCAAACGGTCGATATCCTCGTCAGAGACGCGGTACACAGTGGTGTCATCCGATGCCTGAACCCACCGCCCAACACCGTCCACAGGACGCCCTCCGATGGTCAATTCCCATACGGGCGCTTCTTCAGATTCAAAAACCTGGATCCGCCCGATGGGTGACCCGAATGAATCGCCCATTGCCATGACTCCCGTTGCTCGCAGATAGGTAAGATCCGATAGGAAACCACTGACTGCTTCTCCATCCGTTCGAAGCACGCTTGGTTCAATGATCCGCCACGCCAGCGAATCGTCTTTTTCCGCTACGATACTACCATTTTCCGAATCAATCCGAATCCGCTGAACGACGGTGCTGTCAAGCCGACAGACCGTTTTGGACCGATAATAGAACACGTCCTCAGGAAACAGCTCCGCTACGTTTTTCCCGACGATGACCACCGGACCGGTATCGCCTTTCCGGGCATACCGCGTTTTCCCTCCAGGATCGGCATCGGTTCCCAGCGAAACCGATTGCATATTGTCCCCGGATACAAACTCCAGCACGACGGATGGTCGCGCCAGTCCATACCGCAGAGGATCTTCCGGAGCATCGATGAACCCGGTAATGACTGGCGATGCCAGTGTAGCGACGATGTCTTCTAACCGCATCGCATCGACCGGTGAACGGATTGGCTGCTCCATTACCCATTCATCTCCCTCATTGACAAATGCAATCCGCATGTCAGAAAGCGGAAAAATGATGGAAAAGGACGTCATCGCATGATCGGCAACCGAGATCAACCGGCGATCCCGAAAATGGTCGACATTTTTCAGCAACAGTGGCCGGATGCCATTGTTGATGAGGATGATTGCCGGATCGGTTCCAATCGATGCGTAGAAGGCATTGCCGGCAGGATTCTCATCTCCCAACTGGATCCGTGCATTTCCCTTCAGCGATTCGATATCGATGACAAATGCGGGGATATCCAGGCCGTACGGCGTCCGATCGGAAGGCTGTTCTTCAATCACCCGTTCATGGGCGATGACCGCCAGATCGGCAGCTAAACTACCAATCGTATCCTGATTTCCTTCGGCGCAGACCGGTTCCACAAGCTTCCATGTCATATCGATGTGGGAAAAGCGAATCGTGTGCGTCAGATCAGTCACATCATCGAACACTGTTCCGTCAGGAAGACGGGGTATTCGTGTGATTGCCAGCGACGTGATATCAGAAGCGGTTACACCGGGAAGAATGCGGGTTGCCTCCCGTGCAGCTTCCTCCCGCTGAGCGCTGCCCCGGATTTCATAGAAGTAATACCAGCATGCCAGTGCAGCCAGAACAATCAGCAGAGTGATGTTTCGAAACCGCATCATGAGTGATGTCTCCGGGTCCAAATTCTGACCGTGCCGAACAGGGCCACGAGGAGCGGCATGATGATGACCGGAACCACGAGTCCGACGGCCAGTTGAGGAGTCTGCAGCAAGAGGGGTTGTGATACGATTTCCTTGGGAGGTATTGCGATGAGGTCGTGTTCATCTGCCAGCCAATGACATGCGTTGAGGATAAATGGAGCATGTGCGGCGAACGTTTGAAAGAAGATGTTCGAAACAAAGCTGGCATCGCCGATAGCCAAGACTCGGCTTTCCCGTTGTTCCGGTGCTGTTTTGCCCGAAGCGGTCGCGATCGTTATTACGGAGAGTGGACCCTGCGTGTCCAAGCCGGGATCGAAAACCGGAGTATCCGCCACCGGACCCGCTTCGCTCCATGAATCCACTGAAGTCAATGCCAGTTTCATCACATGCCAGCCCGGTTTCGGCGGGTCCAATGGCTGCATCGATGATGCTTCATGAAGGACCAGCCCGTAATCGAATCCCTCGGTCACCGGATGTTCTTCGAATGCTTCGATAATAGGCCGGATCGTGCTTTGAAATCCTTTGGGATCGATAATGACATCATTTCCTGCATGAATCCCGAAGTCGGCGAGCATGTCACGAAACCGGTCGGCTTTTCCGGGCTCGAGCGCGATGAATAGACGCCCGCCATCCGTTACGAACTGGCGAATCATGGCAACGACATCCTCCACGGGATCGGATTCCGGACCGATAACCGCCAGGAGGGCGCAGTCGGATGGAACCGCTTCCACCGTCATCAGATTCATTGACTCGCAGGAGTAATTCATATCGCTCAATGCCGCTTTCAAAAAACCCAGTCCACCGCTTTCCAGCGAATCAATATCCAATTCTCCGTTGCCCCGGGTGAAGATAATCCGTTTCGGATCATCGCCCCGGGTCAGCCGGATTAGCGCATTGGTCACATCATGTTCAGTTGGATTCACGATTTTCCGGAAGCGGTTCCCATATTCCAGGACGATCGTCTGATCTGATGTGATGTCAAAACGTTTACCCAACATCGGTTCTTTATCCAGATCGGCGGAACGATAGGAAAACGCTTTCGATGCATCCCGATACTGATCCAGCAGATCCTTCACAATCTCGAATGCCTCGTCTGTTTCCCGGAAAAAGCTGGTAGCCTGCACTCGGTCATCCAAACCGTTCAGAACCTGTACGCTCTGTTCGGACAATGTAAACCTGCGGTTGCTTGTTAGATCGAACGTCGTGTCATGCCGGGCGGCGATCATATTCAGCACGACCAGAATTCCCGCTACAGCGAAAATGGCAAATATCCCGGAGATCAAGCCGGTTTTTCGAAATCGTTCAGCGGACGGCTTCATATCAGCCTCTCCATTTCTTCGATTCCAGGACCTGACCGGTCAGGAACAGGAAAAAGCAAGAAACCGACAAAAAATATAGCAGGTCGGTTATCTTCAGAATGCCTTTGATCATGGGTTCATAGTGCTCGATAATGGATAGGAACCGCATGAGATCATGGATGGTGCCGTGAGAGGAGGGGCTGGCCCAGCCAATCATCCAGAATACGAGATTCAATCCGAATGCGACCAGAGCGGAAACAATCTGGTTATCCGTTACGGAGCTTGCGAAGATGCCGATAGCGATAAACTGGGCTGCCATGCACATGAGACCGACATACGCGGAGGCAATTGGAGCGATTTCGGGTGTTCCCCAGGTGAATAGCAGGACCGGATAGACCAGGGTCATTGTCAGAATCAGACACATTGTCAGGAACGATGAACAGAATTTTGCGAGGATAACCTGGGTATCGGATACCGGATACGTCAACATCAGCTCCAGCGTACCGGACCGGCGCTCTTCGGCGAAGGACCGCATCGTTAGCGCAGGGATGATAAACAAAAAAATAACGGCGAACTGGGCTGCCAGCGGACGGATGAAATCGGCCGAAAGATTTAGCATCTGGGAAAAATAGGGATTCTGCATAATGGAAAATGATATTTCCGTATATACCAGCAGATTGGAAAAGAACAGCAGGCCGGTCAGCAGCAGAAAGACCGTGCCGAGAGCATAGAAGACCGGCGATAGAAAGTAACCGGTCAGATCACGCCGTACGATTGTCCAGAACGCTTTCATGCCACCTCCGTTTCCTCGGTCACCAGTTTAATGAAGATTTCCTCAAGACTCTGAGTTTCCACCATAAGTCCATGCAAGTTCCATCCGCCTGTAACGACCCGTCGAGCGATTTCCGGTCGGCTATCTACCGCCACGTCACTCCACAGCCGCACAGTAACCATGTGATTTTTCCGCTCGACGATCTGTGGTTGTTGCGTCGTGCCGGGTAAATCAGTCAGCGCGATCATCAGATCGTCGATCGAAGCACTGCCGGAAACCTGGAGTATGATGATATTCTGCCCGGTGATGCTTTTATCGAGATTATCCGGAGTATCGACTGCGATGAGTTGGCCTTTGTTGAGGATGATCACGCGATGACACAACTGAGAAACTTCGGGAAGGATATGACTGGATAAAATGACGGTTCGGTCGCCACCCAGGCTTCGAATCAGTCCCCGGATTTCGATGATTTGACGCGGATCCAATCCCGATGTCGGTTCATCAAGGATCAGCACATCCGGATCGCCGATCAGGGCCTGGGCAAGTCCCAATCGTTGCCGGTATCCTTTGGACAGGTGGCCGCAGAGTTTGCCGGAGACGTCCATCAATCCACATTGTCCGGTGATCTGATTGATATGTCGGGTTCGTTCCGTTCGGTCGATGGCTTTCATGTCGGCGACGAATCGAAGGTATTCACGAACAGTCATCTCGGGATAAACCGGTACGGATTCCGGCAGGTATCCGATTCGGCGACGGGCCTTCAATGGATCGGTTCGGATATCGACACCGGCTACCCGTACGGAACCGGAAGAAGGGGTCACATACCCTGTTAAAATGCGGATGCAGGTTGTCTTACCGGCTCCGTTGGGTCCCAGAAACCCAAGGATTTCACCGCGCTTGACATGGAATGACAAGTTCCGCACCGCTGTCGTCACTCCATACCGTTTCGTCAGATCCTCCACCTGGATCATGCTCGCGTCCTCCCAGAAACAATGCCGATGGCGGTGTCCGACCGCTCAGCCGGAAACCGCCATGCATGTTGATTTTATAACTATTATTGCGCTTTCGGTTTCAACGCAACGAAAATCCGCGATTTCGCGCGCTGAATGTAAACGACAGCACCATCGCTGGAATCAATCTCTTTCAAAATGTGCTGATACTCCGTGATGTCACGGACAGCTTGTCGATTGATTTCCAAAATGATATCGCCTCGGCGCAATCCCGCAGTGTCTGCAGGACTTCCAGGTTCCACTTCCGATATCAAGACCCCAACCGTTGAATCCAGTTGCAGCTGGATAGCGATGTCATCGGTGATGTTCTGAACGGTCATTCCGAAATCAACGCTGACTCCTGCACCGGATGCGACCTGCAGAGCATTCCCGGGGCGTGTTCCGATGGTCATCTTGAGTGCCTTTTTCTTGCCGTCACGGATCAGGACGACGTCGATTGTTTCATCGACAGGTGTGGCCGCAACGATCTGGGAAAGGTGAGATGAATCTCGTACGGGAGTCCCGTTGAAGGACACGATGACATCGCCGCTCAGAATACCGGCTTTCGCTGCTGGCCCGTCTTCAACAATTTCGGCGACCAGCGCTCCTTCCGTTGATTCAAGATTCAATACCGATGACAGATCCTGCGTGATGGATTGAATTGTCACTCCCATCCATCCCCGTGTGACGGATCCTTTTTCTTTCAGATCCTTCAGGAGGGGTTTGATCATATTGATCGGAATGGCGAAACCGATCCCGGCTGATTGCCCGGTCCGGCTTGCTATAACGGTGTTGATTCCGATGAGGCGGCCATGGATGTCCAGGAGGGGACCTCCTGAATTTCCCGGATTGATTGAAGCATCAGTCTGAATGAAATCTTGGTAAGGGAGTTCATCCCGGGGCATGACCATCGATCGGCGGGTGGCACTGATGACGCCCACCGTCACTGTATGGCCGAACCCGAACGGATTGCCGATGGCCATCACCCAATCGCCGGCCATCATCATCTCCGAGTTTCCCATGGGAATGGATTTCACCGGTTTTTTCGGGTCGATTTTGATCAAAGCGATATCGGTTTCTGCATCGGTTCCGATCATTTGGGCGTCATACGTTTCACCGCTCAACAGCGTAACAGTGATTTGATCGACATCCGAGATGACATGGTTGTTGGTTAAAATATGCCCTTCCACATCGATGATGACACCGCTTCCCAATGACTGCATCTTGTGCGGCTGTGTCCGAGGTTCAAAAAAATGCCTGAAAAAGTCGTCTCCGAAAAAATCATCAAACGGCGATGGCTGACGTCGACCCCGGTATTCCCGGGATTTGATCACTGTTGTTGTGGATATGTTGACGACGCTGTTACTGGCTTCTCCGGCAATATCACGGAATGTCGTGGATGTCAGCGCTTCGCTCTCAATCGTATCCTGTGTCTTCGACGAGATATCGCGAACAGCCTGAACGACATGGATGCTGAACATAAGCGAACATGCGATAATAACGAGTTTCTTCATATCGTCTCCTTTCCCAACCGGGGATTCTTCCCATCGGTATCTCGCTTAAGAACACGATGCTGTTCGGATTGGTTCCGTTATTTTTTTCGGACTGGTCAGCTGCAAAATTCAGATGCATATGCGGGATCATCGGAAGACAGAGGGAAGCGCGTTTGATGCAGAGAGACGATGCAGCCGGCTAAAATCCAGAACAGAATACCGATTTCATTTTCGAACCGGAAAGTTGAAAAGCTGAACGTCAGAAACACAGCGAAGCTGCCTGCGATTCCCAGGAGTTGACTTTCGATCATTGGAAGCGGTTTTCGCCGGAATTGGACGCAAATGAGATAAAAGACAACAGCCAGGATAGACAAAAAGGAGGCGAGTCCGATCAATCCGGTTTCCACCACAATCTGCAGATACAGGTTATGGGCGTTTTCAAAGATCTGCCCGCTGGATTGAGAGTGAATATAATCGGGATACAACTGCTGAAAGATCCGATTGCCATAGCCTGCGCCCAGCCATGGGCGATCCCGGATCATCTGGATCGCACTGCGCCACATCCAGATCCGGTCTCCGAATGAGTCGTTTTCTTCAAGACTGAAAATCCGCGTGATCGTTGTTGCCCGTTCGATAATATCCGGAGGAAGAAACCAGGGCGCGGAAATGACGCCGATTAACAGCAGAACCAACATCCGGCGGTCTTTCAGAGCTGCCAGCACCATCACCGCCATCAAGCTACTAATCCAGGCTCCACGGGACATCGTGACCAGCATGAAAGCAAGGCACAGGATGAGTACACCCAGGGCAATGGAGCGAAACCAGCCCCGTGTGCACAGAAACCGGCTCAACGCCATCGGCATGATCATTGATGTAAAAAACGCGGCAAGTCCAAAACTATTGAAGAACGATGTCGCGCGCCCTTCCTTGATCAGATCGCCGGTCAGAAACCCGAATAAACCAACGCCAGCCACAAGGGTCACCGTAACGATCAGGATCAGGATCACGCGCCGGGTATATCGTGGGGAATCCATAGCGGAAACGGTCAGATAGAAAAACAGCAATTGATACAGCAGTTCTTTACGCACGGCGGTCAGGGAATACAGAGGATCGATAGAGTATACGCTTCGGAGAACGATAATGGTGGTGTAAATGAGAATCGGTATATCGAGCGGAGTTGTTCGGATTGGGAATCGACGGGTGACAAGTCCCCGCAGGATCAGACCCAGAATACTGAGGATCATCAGAATTGATCGCAGGGCGGCCGTATGCGGGATGGTCATGACCAGAAGATAGACGATCAAACTTCCCCGCATGATTCGATCCGAAATATACAGTACGTGGTCGCGATCCATGAGGCGTATCCTGAAGCCTTGTCCCGGTAGAGTCAATAGAAATTAAAGGGATTGTCCACATAGCGTATTTTTGTTAGCCTGAATGCGCATGATGACACGATCGGTTAAACATCTTATCGGTCTCGATACCTTGGTTTTCATTCTGACGGCCATCGTCAGTCTGGAGATGAATCTGCCATATGCGCTAGATCAGCTTGCGTTTCATAAAGCAATGCACTGGATGGGTTCAGCCGCCACCTGGCTCTGTCCATTCGGAGATCGTAATCCGTTGATCTTGATGGGTGATAGTTTTGTGCCATACAAACTCATGATTCGCACGATGACGCTGGCCATTTTGGTCATATGGATCCTGATCGATCTGCGGGGACGGGGGCATTCGGTGAAATCCTTCCTGATCGCCGGTCTGATCATCGGGCATGTGCTGATTCCGCAGGCAATGCTGATCCGCGCGCGACTCGCCGCAGACAATCATGCGCTGGCTCATGA
>JAFGMN010000225.1 GCA_016927515.1 candidate division CSSED10-310 bacterium
CACTGGCCGCCGGTATTGGAATAGACTTCGGTATCAAGGACGAGGATGTTGACGTTTCGGCCACTGGCCATGACGTGATCCAGGCCGCCGAAGCCGATATCGTATGCCCAGCCGTCACCGCCCATGCCCCAGACGGATTTGTCTACGAGGTAATCGGCGAGACTTTCCAGTCCGGCGTTGCCGCCTTTCAGGGCGGATTTCAACTCGGAAACGTGTGCTCGGAGTGTGTCGATGGCGGCATCGGATGTTGGGTTGGCATTTAAAAGAGCGTCTTTCAGGTCTGAATGGATGTCCAGATTTTTGATCATCTGCAGGGCCTGGTTCCGTTTCGTATCCACCGCCAGGCGGAATCCCAGGGCAATTTCCGCGGCATCTTCGAACAGGCTGTTTGTCCATGCGGGACCGAGGCCGTCACTGCGGGTGCAATACGGTGTGGTGGGCAGGTTACCGCCGTAAATCGACGAGCATCCGGTGGCGTTGGCTATCAGCAGACGGTCGCCGAACAACTGGGTCAGTAACTTGACATACGGTGTTTCTCCGCACCCGGCGCAAGCGCCACTGAATTCGAATAGCGGTCGGATTAACTGGCTGCCTTTGACGGTGCCTTTGTTGATTTTATCTTTGTCCAGTTCCGGTAGTCCCAGGAAGAAATCCCAGTTTTCCGCTTCGGTGGCCCGGAGCGGGAGTTGTTCCTGCATGACCAGTGCCTTGTTTTTCGGCGGGCAGATATCGGCGCAAACGCCGCACCCGGTGCAGTCTTCCGGCGCTACCTGCACAGTCCATTTCATACCATCATAGGGTTTTTTTCCATCCACGCTTTTAAACGTTGCCGGAGCAGAGATGAGATGTCGGGCGTCATATGCTTTCACGCGGATTGCGGCATGCGGGCAAATGAAGGAGCACATGCCGCACTGGATGCAATTTTCGGTGGCCCATACGGGGATTTGCGCGGCCACGTTTCGTTTTTCGAATTGCGTCGTTCCCGTGGGGAACCGGCCGTCACAGGGCATTTCGCCGACAGTGACCCGGTCGCCTTCCTTGGCAATGATTTTGCCGAGAACGCGGCGAACGAATTCCGGTGCGTGCGAGGGCACGGGTGGCATCATCGGCAAAATTCCAGGTGTTTTACCTTTGTAATCAACAACTTCAATAGCATTGACAGCGGCTTCGACGGCCCGGAGATTCATATTGACAATTTCTTGACCCTTGTTGCCGTACGTTTTGATGATTGCTTCACGAATCAAGCGCAGTGCTTCATCTTCAGGAAGCACACCGGAAATCTTGAAAAACGCCGTTTGCATGATCGTGTTGATCCGAGCGCCGAGACCGAGATCCATGGCGAGGTGGCCGGCATCGATCACGTAAAACTTCGCGTTTTTAGCGATGATCTGGGTCTGAAGATTTTGCGGCAGATTCTCCCATACTTCACTGGCTTTGAACGGGCTGTTCAACAAGAATGTACCACCCTTTCGCAGATAACTCAGCATGTCGTACTTTTCGACAAAAGCGAAATTGTGGCAGGCCAGGAATTGGGCATCGTTGCACAGATACGCGCTGCGGATCGGTTTCCGGCCAAACCGCAAGTGGCTCACCGTCTGTGCTCCGGCTTTCTTGGAATCATACACGAAATATCCCTGCGCATACATGTCGGTGGCTTCACCGATGATTTTGATGCTGTTTTTATTCGCGCCGACGGTGCCGTCGGAACCCAGTCCGTAGAACATGGCCTGGAATGCATCGGCAGAAGCATTGATGCATGTTTCATCCCAATCCAGGGATGTGTAGGTCACATCGTCGATGATGCCAATGGTGAAATGGTTCTTCGGTTGATCGGCGGTGAGATTTGCAAAGGCCGCTCGGACCATTCCCGGAGTAAACTCCTTGGAACTCAACCCATACCTGCCGCCGATGATCACCGGACGATGGGCGAACGGTGCAACGCCGCCGGCGATGGCTTCGTCGACAACGACCTGGATGTCCTGATACATCGGTTCCCCCGTCGCGCCCGGTT
Source organism: candidate division CSSED10-310 bacterium (assembly GCA_016927515.1). Lineage (GTDB taxonomy): Bacteria > CSSED10-310 > CSSED10-310 > CSSED10-310 > CSSED10-310 > JAFGMN01. The sequence continues at coordinate 2,012 of JAFGMN010000225.1, forward strand.
CCTTCGTGCGATCCATCACCACGATCCCGCGTGTGGTCGCCGGTAAGGCAGCAAGGAAATCCGCATTGGAGAACGGCCGGTACAAACGGACTTTGATGACCCCAACTTTAAGGCCTTCTGCAAGCATCTCATCGACCGTTTCATGGGCCGTTTCCGCACCCGAACCCATGATCACCATGACAGCCTCGGCTTCAGGATGCCCATAGTACTGATATAACTCGTATTTCCGGCCGGTAACCGTTTCAAATCGCTTCATCACGTCAGCGACAACGGCCGGTGCCGCGTTGTAAAACGGATTCACCGTTTCACGACCCTGGAAATAAACATCGGGATTTTGGCTCGTGCCACTGATCATCGGTGCATCCGGCCGCAGACCCCGGGCACGATGCTCCAGTATTGCCTGTTCACTGATCATGGATTTCATGTCGTTCTTGGATAACGGAATGATCTTATTGATTTCGTGCGAGACACGGAATCCATCAAAAAAATGAAGCATCGGAACCCGCGATTCCAAGGATGCGGCCGTGGCGATAAACCCCAGATCCATGACTTCCTGGACAGACCCCGAAGCAATCATACCGAATCCCGTGGGCCGGGCCGCCATCACATCCTGATGATCACCGAAAATCGAGAGTGCCTGGCAGGCGATGGACCGGGCCGCGATATGGAATACAGTTGGCAACAACTCACCGGCAATCTTGTACATATTGGGGATCATAAGCAACAAACCTTGGGAGGCGGTAAACGTTGTGCACAGCGAACCAGCTGCCAACACGCCGTGCACCGCTGCTGATGCGCCACCTTCACTCTGCAATTGAATGACTTCCGGTACGAATCCCCAGAGATTCGTTTCGCCGGCAGCGGATTTCTCATCAGCGATTTCGCCCATTACTGAACTGGGAGTGATCGGATAAATGGCGCACACCTCGTTGCATGCATGCCCGACAATCGCAGCGGCAGAATTTCCATCCATTGTTTTCATTTTCGGTTTATTCATAAAAAACTCCTTTGAGAAACAGAAAAAAATACGGACATCCGTTCAACTAAAGTTCGATTTTTCCTTCCAGCGCGCGAACCACCGTGGCTTCGTCTGCATGTTCCAGCGTCGAGCCGACCGGCAATCCGTATGCCAGACGATAAACTTTTACATCCAACGGTTTTAAAAGTCGAGCGACGTACAATGCCGTGGCTTCACCTTCCACCGTGAACCCAGTGGCCAGAATGATCCCTGCGGGTTTTTCTCCATTAACCCGCCGGATCAGCACGTCAATGGTCAGATCGTTGGGTCCGATGCCATCCAGGGGAGCGATGACGCCTCCCAGCACATGATAGAGACCGTGATACTCCCCGGTACTTTCCAGCGCCATGACGTCTCCAACATCTTCCACCACGCAGATCGTTGATTCCCGGGTCGGATCGTCACACACTGCGCACACCTCACTCTCCGCCAGATTGAAACACCGCGAGCAAGGACGGATTTCCCGATGCAGCGCTTCCAACGCCGCCGCGAGCCGGGCGGCGCGAGCCGGCGGCTGTTTCAGCAGATAGAATGCTATCCGCCGGGCTGATTTCCGACCGATTGCCGGCAGCTTTTCCAACTCCGCCAATACATTTTCCAATGCTTTGAGTTGTTTCATCACACCCGTCGATCCGATCTGATCCGAATGGTCGTCTTCTCCGATTACATCAAACCAGGGATTTTTAAGCCGCCGGTCAGTTTGCCCAGCTCATTCCCCATCATTTCCTGTGCTTTTTTCATGGCTTCATTGACTGCGGCGACAATCATGTCCTGCAGCATATCCACATCCTGCGGGTCGACGGCTTCGGGCTCGATATGGATCGAAACCAGTGTGTTGTCACCCCGGGCCACGGCTTTCACTATGCCGCCTCCGACCGTGGCTTCCACTGTGCGCTGGGCCACTTCATTCCGCATCTGCTCCATCCGGTTCATCATATCCTTGGCTTGCTGCATCAGTTTTTTATTCATCATCCTCTTCTTCCTCCAGGTTATCCGTGTCAACAAGCGCCATCTGATCCATTCTATCAGTCGGAGGCGCTGGTTTCTTTAGCTGCACATCGCGGATATCGCCGCGAAACATCTTCACGACCCGTTCCACTTCCGGCCGGCTGCGCGCCAGGTTCAGCCGTTTTTCCTGATTCAGACGTTGGGCGAGGAGATCCTGATCAATGATTGCTCGGGGCGTGTCGCGCCCGCCGAGTCTGCATACGATCCGGCGGGATGATCCCAGCACCGGACCGGTTAACTTTTCGAGAGTCGGGATGGCATCGGCGTCTTTTTCGAACAGATCGTAATGAAATCGGTAATCCGGGTGAAAAACAATCGCCAGTGTTTGATTATCAATGGCATCCACGGCTGCGAACGACAGCATACCCCGCAGGGGAGCATGGGTATTATCGAGTGATTCCATGAGCTGGCGTAACGGCGTGTTGTTGGTATCCGGCTTATTTTCGCTGCGGGTCGGCGCAGGGGTAGCGGGGGAGACTGAAGTCAGCGCTGCCACGGGTGCAGGCGTGGGCGCAGACGTGGTAGGCGGGGAGGCTGTTGATGCGGTGGAAGTCTGAACGGTGGTTGACTGGGGCGTTGCAGTGGATGGCGTGGGTGATGGGGGTGGAGGGGTCATCGGCATTGGTGTGGGTATTGCCGGGCTGGTCAGGGAGTTGGGGGGAGTTTTATTATTGGAATGGGGGTTTTTTTTTACTGTATCCATGGATTCGGCTGGATTTGCGGGTCGGGAGGGTGTCGGTCGTGGAACGGTGGGGCGGGATAGCGCCGGTGGCCGGGTTCCGGGGGATGGATTGGCGGGAAGCGTGCCGGGAGAGCCGGTGGTTAACTGGCGAAGGCGTCCGAGGATATCTTCAATGGGGATCAATGGACGAATCATTGCGATTTTGACCAGGGTGACATCCATCAGCAACCGGGGAAACTCCGTTTGACGAAAGGTCTGTTCCTGGTCGAGGAGAATTTTGAAAATCCGCTCCAACTGATCTACGGTGAACAGGTTTACCAGATCACCGGGGAGGGTATTCCGGGGCGGAGCGCCCATTTTCATCGCAAGAATATCTCGGGTCAGTTCCATCATTTCCCGGTTGAAAACCTGTTCGTTCCCGCCGCCGTCGATATAGTCGGCGAAGTGTCTTAGCGCATCGGCGGCGTTTTCGGAGGCCAGAGCCCGGAAGACGTCGAGAAGGAGTTGAGGATCAATCCGGCCCAGCAGTTTCATTACCTTATCGTGGTCGATCGTGGTTCCTGAGAACGAAATGACCTGGTCGAGCAGAGACAGGCTATCGCGGAGACCGCCGTCGGCCATTCGGGCGAGCACGTCGAGGGTCCGATCCTCGATGGTGACGGCTTCTTTCCTGCACATATCGCGAAGGAATTCCACGAGTGTGGCGGTATCAATCCGACGAAAATCATAGCGTTGGCAGCGGGAAACGATGGTTACCGGAACCTTGTGTGCTTCGGTGGTGGCGAGAATGAACTTGGCATGGGCGGGTGGTTCTTCCAGGGTTTTCAGCAGCGCGTTGAATGCTTCCCGGGTCAGCATGTGGACTTCGTCGATAATGATAACTTTGAACCGCGCGGTAGCGGGAGTGTATCGGACGTTTTCGCGTAGCTGGCGGATTTCATCGATCCCGCGGTTTGACGCGCCGTCGATCTCGATGACGTCCATGGCATTACCGGCGGTGATTTCACGGCAGTGACGGCACGCATTGCATGGTTCCGGCGTCGGACCGAGTTCGCAATTCAGTGCTTTGGCCAGAATCCGGGCCGCAGTGGTTTTGCCGATGCCCCGTGATCCGCAGAACAGAAACGCATGACCAATCCGATCGAGGCGGATGGCATTGGCCAGTGTTTGCGTGATACCGGATTGTCCAATGACATCAGCGAATGTCTGTGGACGCCATTTTCGAGCCAATACCTGATATGACACGTGATCCGTTCCTTGAGACTCCGAATAAAGAACAAAAAGGCCGTGCACCCCCTGTCGAATGCCAGCCCACCGCGGCACGCGGGAGTCCCGGCTCAAGCCAGGCTACCCTGCGGCACACGGGGATGGTCCCTTAATGCTGCTCCCGTCAAGGCCTGACATGGTTCGGAAGTCCCCGTTGCGCAGGACCCGGCTGTCAACACCCGTCGTCCCGAACCTGACCGGAAGCTGGACACCCTCGAGGGGGAATTCAACCCCGCTATAGCGGATTTCGGGTTCAGGGCACCGCTAACGCCCCGTCTAGCACGACCCAAATTCACATCACTCAACCATATTGTAACGGCGAAGCCGATCCAACTCAACAATGGCGGAGAGGGTGGGATTTGAACCCACGTGGCAGGTTTTGCCCACCAACACGATTTCCAGTCGTGCTCCTTCGGCCTCTCGGACACCTCTCCGCATTCACACTCCGACGTCGTCGCCGACGCACCGACGGACTATATCGGGATGATATTGAAAGGTCAAGATGCGCGTCGGTTTCCCCGGAGCGGCCATGTGACGGATGAACCAGCGAATTTACCGGGACAACAGATTGGCCATCACCATCAAAGGACCGTTGAGATCGTCGGATTCCTTGTCTGATAGCAGCTTCCGTCGCCACAGAATCTCGATCAGCGCTTGGCATTCATACACGACCGACCGGACTTCACGCAAATCCGATGCCAGCATGGCCGTACCGGTCCGGCCGGAAACACGGGCCAGTGTCAGCGGTATATCGACGGAAACCGATTCGAGTCGTTCGAGCAACGATGGGCGCGGCGACGGGAAAAGGGCAAGAAGGGTGTGCACGGAATCTACAAAACCCATCGCGATATGGTACACATCCATTTCCTGATACCCAAACGGCATTCACGCACCCTCCCTGAATACGCTATTCTGGCGAATTAAAACGGAAGATGCAAGATCCACCCGAACCGCCAGCCACGCTGTCACCTTTTATGAAGAATCAGGACTGCCCCTCCGGTTCCATCGTTTTCACGGTCTCCAGAACAATCCCCTGATCTTCCAGCCGCTCAATATACTTTTCAGGATCGGACTTCACCTTCGCGACACAGCCGGGACAACACAGGTAGATCCGCTTACCATTATGATCGACATAATAATCCTTGTTTATCTTTTTACCCTTAACGGGGCACACGGTCTGAGCCTGGCTGTCGCCGGAAACAACGGCAGTTTTTTCAGAACAACACGCCCGCTTACATTCGGAACAACTGCCGCTGCCACATCGGACGGCCTTCATGTCACCGGCTCGTTTCCCCGTCACCGGGCATACAGCTCCCTCACCGGATGTGACACCCGTTGCAAGACATTTTCCAGTCGGAATGTTGTTTCCATGGGCTTTCAGAAAGGGACAGGTTGTTGTTTCCATCGATTCGGTGGTTGATTGAACCTGGTCAATGGAATCGGTAGATCCGGTATCACCGGATGTATGGTGATCCGCCAGAACGACGGCAACGAACACAGCAGACAGCACGAATGCGATTAGGTGATGTTTCATGATGGAGAATAACTCCTTGTGTGCGAGCCAAACAACATCGCGTGGCTACATCATTCAGACGCAGTCCCCTTCCTCCACGTTTCATAAAAAAAGAATCAATTCGACAAAACCAGTCGATTATCGGTGTGTGCGATGCAAAAATATGTTTCAGGAAAAAACTGGCGGAGAGGGTGGGATTCGAACCCACGTGGCGGCTTTTGGCCACCAACCCGATTTCGAGTCGGGCCCGTTATGGCCACTTCGGTACCTCTCCGCACCGCAACGGCTGAACTTAGCCGGAATAGGACCGAGAGTCAAGGGAACAAAAGGAAAAACCCCAGTAAACGATCGCTAAAATCGACTGTCCGCTTCCCGACGATTCCGAAAAAATATTTTCATCAGTTCCGACGCTTCCTCCCGGCAGACTCCGGCTGTAACATCGACAGCATGGTTCATAGCCGGATTCGTGAGCAGATTGGTGAACGATCCCGCGGCACCGGTTCGGGGTTCCGATGCGCCGAACACCACCCGGGCCACCCGGTGCAGGACAAGGGCCATGGCACACATGGGGCATGGTTCCACTGTGACAAACAGCGTGACATCGATCAGTCGCCACCGGTCCAGGACTCGGCATGCTTCGCGTAACACCAGCATTTCCGCGTGGGCGGCGGCATCCCGGTTCAGCTCGATCCTGTTGTGTGCCCGGGCGATGATTCCGTCACCCGTCACAGCCACGGCACCGACGGGTACTTCACCCTTGGCGGCGGCTAACCGGGCCTGCTCGAGCGCGGCGGTCATGTAGAGAAGATCGAATTGCAGTGTAATCATAGCATCAGTTTATCAGACAGTGGAAGCAATGGCTATCTGGAACTGCTTGGGAGTGATGGGTTTGTGCGGTAGCTGAAGCGGGAACGTGTGGACGGGTTGATGGCCTTCAGATACAATCGGAGGGCACTTATATTGCAGGGAAGGATGTTTTTCGGAGGGGACAGGTTAGCATGAAGCCAGAAGTCAGAAAACGATTTTCGGAGGCGATCAGGAATCGAGTAATGCATCGGTGCGGTCTGGACTCAAATCGATGGGATGAATTGGATGGGTTTGAGAGTTTTATCTTCGATTGTGCGGTATTGGGTGTCCCGGAATCAGACCGGGATCATCGGATTATTCTGCGGGTGGGTCACAGTGGTCGTCGCCGGGTGGAGATGGTCCGGGGGGAAATCGATTTCATCCGATATCTTTCCGACCGAGGCATTTCTGCTGCCCGAGCGCTGCCGTTTGCGACGGGAAACACGATCGAAACATTTGAAGACGGGCAGGGTGAAGAATTTATTGCTGTTGCCTTTCGGAAAATAATCGGGACACCGCCAGCGACTGCAGGATGGACGGATGCCCGTTTTGAGGACTATGGACAACTTGTCGGTCGGATGCACCGATTGACGAAGGCATACCGGGTGCCGGATCCCGCCTGGAAGAGGCCGGAATGGGATGATCCGGTCATGCATGAGGTCGAGGAGAGTCTTGATGCGGGCAACCGGGTTGCTGTGGAACGGTATCGGGCGTGTTGTGAGCGTGCCGCCGCATTGTCCCGGGATATCGATGCATATGGTCTGGTCCATTTCGATGTTCATGGTGGAAACATGCTCGTGGATGATGCCGGTGAGTTGAGGGTCTTCGATTTCGATGACGCGCATTACACGTGGTTTGCCAACGATATAGCCGTCGTTCTGTATTATATGTTGTGGGGCGTGGCTGATCCGCCGGCGTTTACTGACAGGTTCATGACCCGGTTTTTGACCGGGTATACCCGGGAGAACCGGTTGGATGCTGCGTGGTTGGAGACGATCCCGTTATTTATGAAGATGCGGCAGATTGATTTGTATGCGTTGCTTCACCGAAGCAGTGAGGGCGATCAATTGGACGCATCGGATCCAGGGGAGCGGTGGCGTTTGGCGTTCATTGCCCGGAACAGACCCCGGATCGAAAACGATGTTCCGGTGGTCGATTACGATTTTCGGCGATTGGCGCGCTGGCTGTAGCACCGGAATCCGATACGCCGTCTGAACTACCACTTGGCTTGCCAGGGGATTCGACACGCATGGCTGGGATGTGTAAGATTTGGAGCTGGTATCACATTCAGCGGCATTGTCACACGAGATGGATGCAGAAAGGAAAAAACCGAATGACGTGGAAACCGGATGATGCGGAATGTCGGCACATGCTGCCGTTCAACAGGGAGTTAACGCTTCTGCATCATGATTTGGGGCAGTATATACGACAGGAAGAAGCCGCGTATGTGAGTCGTCACACGGCACCTGATACACTGATGGGGCATCTTGAACGTGTGGCAACCCACGCGGTACGCCTGGCATTGAAAGAAGGCGTCGATCCTCTCCAGGCCGAACTCGCCGGATTGTTTCACGATGCCGGAAAATTTCATGGCGGGAAATATCACGACGACGAAATTCCAGAAGAGGAATATTCCATCGATGTATTAAGGACGTTCGGTGGGCGAGCGGGTCTGGATCCGGCCGTTGTGGAATCAGTCGCCATGGCGATCGCACAATTGTACCAGGATGATGTGGATTCGACCCCATTGAGCAAAGTGCTGTTCGATGCCGACAACTTGGACAAGCTCGGACTGACCGGCATTGCGCTGTATTTTATTAAATCGGGCCTGAGAGGTCATGGATTCAGTGCTGACATGATTGTCCGGCTGACGGTGGAGCTGACGTATGCCCGGTATGCTGAGCAGTGTCTGTATACACAGACGGCCCGGAATATTGCTGAGCAGCGTGCATCGGATACCATCGACTTTATTCGTGCTTTATTGGAGACCATGCGTGAAGATGGATTGTTTGATGCTTGTGTCGAGAGGGTTCGTGTCTGTGATCTGGACCTCGACGTTATTTCGCCGTCGGCATGTTCATGTGGAGAAGTCATGGAGCTGAAAAACTGGATCGAGAAGGGAACAAAATGCACGGAGATTCACCTGGAGCTAGTGTGTAAAAAATGCTCCAATCGATATAAAATCCGTTTCTGTCGACCCCGATTGATAGCGTCATAACTGAAACAGCATCAAGTTAACCATAACTGAAACAGCATCAAGTTAACCATTTGCGCCTGATCGGTGTGATTCGAGATACAACCGTACATCCTCCGGTGAGTTCAGGTTCATATACCAACCGGTATTGGTGGCGGATAGAACACGCGTGTGATGGTGGTCGTAAACCGATATCACTTTTGAAACACCATTAAGAAGGAGACGTTCGGCTGTCGCACCGACTGACCGATCGTACGCGCCGAATAGCGGTTCCGTCCGCATGGATGAGAATGCAGGCACGGCAATTTCGACCTCTTCCAGAGTGGAAAGCAGCATACGGACCAGGGAAATATCCACATTCGGGATATCGCAGGCGATGACGAAATTGACGCGATGCGGCGATGCGGATAAACCGGTCGCCAATCCCGCCAGCGGACCCCGTCCGGGCAGTCTGTCATATACACACCGAACCCCGGTGACCGGGGACGATTGCGAACGGGCCGCGGAAAAGAAAACCTCATCGAAATAAGGAGCGAGTTTCTTATATAGTCGGGATGCGATCGATTCACCGTCAAGCAGCATAAACGCTTTATCGGTACCCATGCGCATGCTTTTTCCGCCGATCAGAATCACAGCGGCTGCTGGTTCCGGCCGTGCACCGGCAAGCCAAAAAACACGACGGGCGCTGACATCATCGATGCCGAATCCGGAGGCCAGACGGTGGATCTCGGTTTCGGAAACCCGTCTGCCGTTCGCATGTGCCGCTTCATGAAACGCTTCGCCAGGAATCGAAAAATCGTCCGGTGAAGGGGGTTCTGTTAAAATTGAGTGTGTCATTGAGCCCTATTCACTTCATTTCCCTGGTCGGACGGGGTTTTTCCGCCGGATCGTCGATCACAGCTGTCAGATACCGCTCGAAAGCCACGTTCACGTTTTTCAATGCTTCTATCCGATACAGCACCCATGCATTGATCAGGGATACGGCAAACGGAGTCAATTCGGTTTTCCCTTTGCTGGCTCCACCTCGAGACCGCTCGACCAGTTTTCTTCCAAAACCTTCCTCTGCCCGACGGATGTCACCCCATGCCTTGCGATAACTCCGGCCCAGTGAACGGGCTGCGGCCACCAGCGTGCCTTCACGTCGAATCGCCTCCAGCAGCCGATACTTGCCTTCACCGAAAACGCCGTCGACATCGCTGGTCGATAAAAACAGCTTTATGCGCGGGGTGATGGCCTTTCCATATACTCCCATGGCACATTTCCTTTCAGATGGTCAATTCCGATCACCGTGTGAGGATGGATTCCGAAATGATCAATCACGTTCTGCAGGCAGGCATCTCTGACGACAATCAGCAGATTACCTGTGAATTGATGCGAACGATAGGCGCGGAGCGTGTTTTCGAACATGCCGGCGAACCCCCGATTTTCCAATTCAAGAACGCCGATTTCATCGATGATAAAAAGATGCGGTTGTCGAATCACTGCGGAAGCCAGGATGTCCATGGCGATATCGAAGCTGGCTTGAGCGAATACGAACCGGCCGATCCGGAGGCACGATCCGTTGGTCATGTCGTCTGTTTCGAAAGGGTAGAATTTTCTGTTTTCGATATCGAATAGCATCCTTTTTCCATCTACATCCGGACAGAGAAAGCCACCGATGCGGGATGAATCCGATATCCATTCCATCAGCGCGGTGGTTTTCCCGCAATGAATGGGACCTGTCAACAGATAGATCATCAGACGCTCTCCTCCGGTTGTTTCAGTTCAGGACCGCATCGGTTGGTTCGGGTTCCGGCGTCCCGGCGGCATGGGAACCTGCCGGTGGATTCGCGTTTCCGTCGAAATACAGGGCAAACACCATCATGGAGATGATAAAATGCGAGGCCCATTTCATTCCTTTCGTTTCCTCCGATTGATTCCAGAGCTGTCTGGCATACGATCGAAAACAGGGAAATAACTCAAGGACGTCCCGGATGTCCCGGCTATATCCTTTTTCCTTGAATTCCAGTTTTTTCCGGATACATTTCAGCAGAATCGGCGTCAGGACGAAATACCAGATCAGAAGGGCGATGATGGTTCTCAGAACAACATACACGCCACGGCCGGCATTGCCCATGGCCGGCGCAAGGAATGTCAGGATGGCAATGATAAACAGGAGCCAGATGCCGTATTTTTTCGCCAATTTAACAAGGGATATCCGATTGCGGGGTTTGGATGAGAGGGGGACCGTTTCCTTTATTCCAATGCATTCCCAGGGTTGAGTCGGTGTTGATTGAACGGCATCGGCCACTGTTTTCGGTAGCGAACCGGCGAGGATGCCGACGAAGACGCCGACAGTCAGGTAAACCATCATGTACCCAAAAATCAACAGGTAGCTGGGGGAAAAATCGGTATAATTCAGCGGAATGCCTGTCTGGTGGGCCAGGTATCCGATAAAGATATTGATGGAATCCCATAGCGAGTTGCCGTAGAGAATGGTCAGAAACAGAATTCGCTGTAGAGCGCATTCGAGGAGGCTCAGAACACCCAGCAGAAAAGCGGCTGAGCGGAAATGCGATAAAACACTGAAGAGTACCGCTCCCGCAACCGCCTGAAAACCGACGGCAAAACATGACATCAGCGGCGAATGAGGGCTGACCATCATTTTTATGATCAATACGATGGTGACGGCTTTGACGATCGCCGGCATCTTTCTTTCCGAATAATAGGCGATCAAACAGATGATCATAACGGCGACGGAACTAATGAGGGTCCCCTTGAAGGGAACCTTGACTGCGTGCAGGAACCCGCCCATTCCTGCTTCGCTGAGCGCCCATAAAGCCGTCAATCGCTGAACGGCTTTCGAATTCACGGTCATCGTCATATGAGAATCCGTTGGGCGTGTGTGTAGATGGTGAAACCGTCGTTGCGGGCAAATCCCACCAGTGTTATCCCGGTATCCTGGGCCAGGATGACGGCCGGGTGGGTGGGCGCGCTTCGGGCGATCAGAATGGTCAGACCCGCCCGATGCGCTTTCCGGATGCTTTCTGATGATGTGCGGCCGGTGCACACCAGGATCAGTCGATTCATCTTCAGGGTTTCGCTGAACGCTTTTCCGATGGTTTTGTCCACGGCATTGTGCCGGGCGATGTCTTCAAAAAAGAAGAGTGGACCGTGCAATGGATCATACAGGCCGGCGGTGTGGAAACCGCCGGTTTCCCGGAATACGGTAGAACATTCTGTAATCCATCGTGATGCGGAAACGACAATCTGAGGAGTGATTTGGAGTTCGGATGCCGGGGTATTGGAATGATCAGGATGAGTAGAAGCAATTAGATCCGTTGGATCACTGGGATTATGGGGATTACTGGGATGATCGGCAATCGAGGGTGTCGGTGTGATGGCGAGATGGTTTGCTGGTGAGGGAAGACCGGGTGGTGGGTAGTTGGAACCGGCAGAATTCTGAATGGTGATGGAGGCGCACCATGTCCGATAATCGACCTGCCATGTGAGAATCTGGTTTGGATGATGGATATCGCCACGGGCGAGAAGATGTCCGATGGTCAATTCGCGGAGGGAATCAGGCGATGCCAGGAGCGTTGAGACCAGGTTGCCGTTGACACGGATAGTCAACGGAATCTCTTTAGCTATGGGGCAAACAACCGATCTAGCGCCGGCTTCCGGTGTCCATCGGATCGCATGAATGGGTGATACAAGGGTTGGGTCGCAGGTGATCGGGATTGAATCTGGCATAAAGAAGACTCCATTAGGAACGGTTTCGTTCCTGCCAGGTTTCCTGTGCTATTTCGATATATCGAGCCCGACATATCGGAAATAAAAAAACATCACCCTATGATATGTGACAGGATGACAGGGAATCATTCCGAACTAAAAAACTTCGGGATACCCTACATCGATGTACATGTTTTCCAGGCGGTGTTTATGAGTCAATTCCATATTCGCGAGGTTTTCAAACATGAACCGCGTTTCGGATGTGGTTGCTGCGGAGGAAAGCGAGCGATAGAAATCGACAGCCTGCTGCTCTTTTTTCATCGCCAGCGCGATGGCGTCTTTAGGTTTCATTTCCGTACTGAGTGTCGGCATCTCTTCCGATTCGGCGATTTTCCAATCGGAGGAGGGGGCGGACACGGTGATCAAATCCGCCGGGTTGGCCCGAAACCGTTCCAGCAGTTCGAAATGCCCTCTTTCTTCCTGGGCGAGTTGTTGGAAAATTTCCTTTACATTGCGGTCTTTCGTGACCCGGGCCGCCTCTGCATAAAACTCGTATGCTTCAATTTCCCGCTGGGTTGCAACCACGAACAATTTTTCGAGTTCGAAATAATCAGCCATTGTGCATCTCCTCACGCTTCTCACGAATCCACGATTCGATCGGTTCGACTGCGACTGTCATGAACAGTTTCATGACAGTCGCACAATATAACGCTTTAGAGTTACGGCCGTGCCTGGCGATCAATTCCGGCTCCGATAAGTTCGCCATCGCCGGCCTTTTCAATTTTAATGGCGCAGGCTTTGTATTCAGCTGTTTCTGTCAGGCTGTCGAAGGCATCGATTGTCAGAACATTGCCACACGCCTCTGCAAAATGAAACGAGCACCAGGCGACACCGGGGGCAGAACGTTGTGTCACCCAGGCTTTCAACGTGATCGAGCCTCTTCGGCTGGTTGCTTTGACCCAATCACCGGTTTTAATTTGTAGTTTTTCGGCGTCCTGCGGACTGATTTCCATAAGCTCTTCGCCGAAGATGTTGTCGATTCCGATGCTGTTACGGGTCTGAGTACCGCTGTGATAATGCCAGAGCCGGCGGCCGGTCGACAGGATGATCGGATAATCGTCATCCGGTGGTTCGGCTTGTGGTATCCACTGGGTTTCGGAAAAGAGTCCTTTTCCGCGCGCAAACTTCCCATCCCGATGAAGGAATTTCGTTCCGGGATGTTCGAGTGTGGGGCAGGGCCATTGCAGACCGATGGCTTCGATGCGTTCCCAGGTGATTCCCGCGTAAGAGGTAGCGGTTTTGCGCATATCTTCCCAGACGGCGTTCGACGAAGAAAATCCGAGATCTTTTCCGAGCCGTTTGGCGAGTTCCTGCATGACCCACCAGTGCGATCGGGCTTCACCGGGGGGCGTCAGTGCTTTCCGGACCCGCTGGACGCGGCGTTCTGAATTGGTAAATGTACCGTCTTCTTCGCCCCAGGCGGTATCCGGGAAGATAACATCGGCATAGGGCGTGGTTATAGTCGGGAAAATGTCGCATACGACGAAGAATTCGAGGGCTTCGAGTTCCTTGATTGTATGGGCCATATTGGGTTCAGTCTGGACGGTGTTATCGCCGACACAATAGAGTATTTTTGTCCCGCCATCGAGTGCTTTGTGCAGCATGGTGGGCATCTTATAACCCGGTTTCCGGGGCAGAGATGGGACGCCCCAGGCGTTCGCCATTTTCTCAGAAGCTGCGGGGTTGTCCACCGGCTGATAGTTATGGAACACGTTGGGAAGCGCACCCATATCGCAGGCTCCCTGAACGTTGTTCTGTCCGCGCAACGGATTGAGTCCGGCGGCATATTTTCCGATATTGCCGAGGACCATCTGCAGATTGGCCAGTGTTTTGACGTTGTCGGTCCCGCAGATATGTTCGGTGATCCCTAATGTGTAGCAGACACTGGCCGATTCCGATTCCCCGAGTATCCGTGCCACGCGCTTCATTGTTTCGACCGGTACGCCACAGATACCGGATGCTTTTTCAACGGGATACGCCTTGACGGAATCCCGGATGACATCGGGATTCTCGGTACAATCCCGCAGATACTCCTCACGAGCCCAACCGTTTGCGAAGATTTCGTTCATCAACCCATTGATATAGGCAATATCCGTGCCGACCTTATGCTGAACGTGCAGGGTGGCCCAACGCGTCAAGTCCGTTTTCCTCGGATCATTGACTATCAGAATGGCACCGCGTTTGACCGCTCGTTTCATATAGTAGGAAATGACGGGATGCGCTTCTGTTGTATTCGAACCGATGACGAAGATGACCTTGGCATCTTGCAGTTCTTCGATTGAATTGGTCATTGCTCCGCTACCGAATGATGTCGCCAGACCGGCGACGGTGGGAGCGTGTCAGGTACGTGC
>JAFGMN010000226.1 GCA_016927515.1 candidate division CSSED10-310 bacterium
CACCGCACCGCGCCGGACGCGAAGGAGTGTATCGGCACCGGGGATTTGATCGATTGATCCACCGCTGATTTCCGGATGGGTAATCACGGAGCGTTCCTCGGTCGCGAGAATCATGGCATATCCTCCCGAGGGCGTATGGTATCCGGTGATGAAATCGGTAAGACCCTGGATCTGACGATCGGCGTAATCGCTTTTTTCCGGGTCCGGGATGTGACTTTCCACCGATAGCAGCCACCCCCAGCCGTGCAACAACCGGAAAACAGCCATCCGATCACCGGCCTCACTTTCACCAGGATAGTTCCATGTATATCGCACCGTGCCCGACTCCGTTTCCCGCATCTGTCGGACCCATTCATAGTTGCCCATATCGAATCCCATCGGAAGCATGGCATGCTGAAGCACATGGTTGGTTTCATCGAGCAGGAAGATCTGTCGGTCGCCCGTTGTGGCAGCCTCCGACGCCAGTGCCTGGAAAACTTCTTTCGCCCGGGAATCGCTGATATGGTTCCGCGCACTCTCCAATTCCAGCTCTCGCGCCATCCGGGCCAGGGCATCGACGGATGTGTTCATGTTTGCTTCGAGATATGTTTCTTCCTGGAACAGGTAATTCTGCACAAGATCGTATCGCATGCGAACCACGTGGAGAATCGATGTGGCGGCATGGTGCAATTCACGATCCGACTGATCCAGGACGAATTCGCGGCTCATGTGCCAGGCCACGCCGATGCCGACAACGCCGGGAATCGCCATGAGAAACAGCATCGATACCCGGAAAGTCATCGTGACAAACCGGAACCGATGTCTACTCATAACCCCACTCGACCCTGTCCCAGTCACCGAGAAGTGTCTGATCTGGATTCAGCAAAGCGCCCCAGAACCGCAGGCCGGCGGCAAATCCGTCCACGTCGGGCCATGTGAAATCGAAGACGGTGACTTCGATAACGGAACCGGAGCCCAAGTATCGGGATTCACAATCCGGTGTGAGGGACCAGGACGGGTAGAACCAGAACGTGCCGCCGGCTTCCAGAGCGATATACAGCGATGCCGTCGTACCGGCTCCGGTATTTCCGCACCATGCGGTCAAGAGGAAGGGATCGCCGGTGCTATATCGGGTTTGGTTGAGCTGGAGATTGATGCCGTGCAGGTCATCGATGGGCGGAGTGGGAGTCGGTGACGCGCCGGGGGTGGGGGTCGGCCGGGGGGGTGAGCCGTCGGCCAGCCAGGCGGAGATATTCAGGAAGAGGGTATCGTTATCGAATGCCGGGTCGGAAAACGTATTGCCGTAGGATGTATCGTTGGGATCGCCGGTTCCGTCGCTGGTGGGTGAGCTATCGGGAACGAATGCGGCTTTGCCGTCGCCGAGCAGGCAGGTCGCCACCATGTATTGGTTATCTTCGATGGAGCCGGGGTTGCGCCAGGCGTGGCCGGTCACGGTGGAGTTAATGGACGGGAAGATCTCGATTTCGGTTGTGCCGTTGAATTTGATAGTTGATACCGAGCCGAATGGGCCGTGGATGATGGGATCCGTTGATGATTCACTGACCCTGAAGATATTCTGGGTAAAATCGCATTCGTGGGCCATGCTGTCATCGTAGAACATGACGCCGAAGCGTGCGTGTGTATTCATGTCGTTGAATATCCGGGGGGAATCCCATCCGTTATGGTTTCGGTCGGATCCGCAGTGATCGGCGATGAACAGCACGCCGCCGCCGCTGGTGATGAAATCGCTGACGGCGGTGATCTCATGGGTTGTGAGGGGTTCTTGCGGTTCGTTGAGGATCAAGACATTGTAGTTGGACAGGTCCTGAGGATTCCCGGATTCACCGAATGTGATGGTTTCGCCGCGGACGAGTGTTTCCACGGAATGACCGGCTTTGACGAGCCGGATGGCCCATTCGGAGTTCATGCCGCGCCAGTAGGATTCCGGAGTGGATTGAGTGACGGTGGACTGGGACGGTGACGGGTATCGATCGGGATCGCTTTCGGGAGGCTGACCGGCGTTCCGGTCGGCATCGATGACCCAATCCGCGTTTCCCGCCATGTTTTCCCGGGAAGCGTCCCAAAGAAAGGATGCGCTTCGGCAGATCGGTGATGGTGCTGATCCCGGTAAGGACCCGGTGAGGATCATTCCCAGAAAAAAGATACCGGTCAATGCGATGCGGGGCAGTGGTATCGTTTTCATGTGTTCGTATTTCCCATTTTCGGAGCAGATAAGCCTGCGTGGAAAAACCGTTTTTCCGGTTGGTTGTATCATGGAGACGGCGTGGCAGGCAACCTGCGGCCGGTCAGCGACAGGTTTTTTCGATTTCCTCGGGAGACCGAATGATGGCTGTATGGATGACGCGGGCTCGGACGCTGAGTTCGGTACCGGGAAATGGGAATACCAGTCGTGGAATGCGGAATCCTGGTTCCAGATCGCATGTGTCATTCATGAGCAGGCAACAGCCGGCCGGTGACAGATTGATGACAGGAATATCGCGGACGATTTTCCCTTTTGAAACGCTCAGGTCGATAGTGATGGTAACCTTGAGGGCGGCGATATTCAGTCGGTAGAAATTCCGCCGATCGCCACGCCACAGATTGGGTTCTTCGTCGGGTTGTGCGGCATCATTCGGGGCAGGTGTACCCGGATCGTCCGGATG
>JAFGMN010000227.1 GCA_016927515.1 candidate division CSSED10-310 bacterium
GGCGGATTCCGTTCCGGTATCCCTGCCGCCGGAACTGGCTGCCAAAGCCGACCGTCTGCCTGAATCCGTCAGGCAATCCTTCCTCGATTGGTATCAGGCTTCGAATCAGTGCGCTTCCGCGTCCGAGACGTCGACGCGTGACGATCCGGACGATCCGGACGATGCATCCGAAAACTGAATCTCGTATAGCCGACTGTATGCGCTCTTCTTCCGGAGCAGTTCGTCGTGTGTTCCCATTTCAACGATCCGGCCGTTCTCCATCGCCAGTATCCGATCAGCTTTGCGGATGGTGGATAACCGATGGGCGATGATGATCGTCGTTCGATTCTCGATCAACCGGTCCAGCGCTTGCTGAATCAGACTCTCTGACTGCGAATCAAGAGAAGATGTCGCCTCGTCCAGTATCAGGATGGGTGGATTCTTCAGCAACGCACGAGCGATGGTCAACCGTTGTTTCTGACCCCCGGACAGCGTGACACCCCGCTCTCCAATCACCGTCCGGTATCCGTTCGGCAGCGCTTCGATGAACTCATGCGCAAAGGCGGCTTTCGCTGCCGCAATCATCGCCTCCTCCGTGATATCATTCCGTCCGTACGTCAGATTGTTGGCGATCGAATCGTTGAACAGAATCGTCTCCTGCGTCACAATCCCGATCTGCTCCCGCAGGGACCGAAGCGTCAAATCCCGGATGTCAATACCGTCGATCAGGATTCGTCCATCCACCGGATCATAAAAACGCGGAATCAGACTGGCCATCGTGCTCTTTCCAACACCAGACGGACCGACAATCGCTACGTTTTCACCTGAACGGATGGTTGCACTGATGTCATTCAGCACCATTTCACCCGGCTCATAGGCGAAACTGACATGATCAAATGTGACCTCTCCCTTCACATCCTTCAGTTCCAGGGCATCATCCCGTTCAATGATTGTGGACAGCGCATCCAATACTTCGAACGTCCGTTCCGCTCCGGCAATCGCCCGTTGGATGTCATAATTGAGGCGGGACATTTTTTTGATCGGATCGTACATCAGGAACAGTGATGTCAGAAAGGCAAAGAGATACCCGGTGGTCAACGTTCCGGCGATAATCTGCGATAATCCCATGCCGAAGATGACGGCCGTTGCCACAGCGCCGATCATTTCCATCAGGGCCGGCGACAGCGCTGAAACCCGGGCGGCCCGCATCGAAGCGTTATAATACTCGCGATTGAACCGAGCGAATTTTTTAATCTTGAACTGTTCCATCGTGAACGCTTTGATGATTTGGATCCCGTAAAACGCTTCATGCATGGTCCCGGTCAACGAGGCCATCTGTTCCTGGCCCGTGGACGAGACTTTCTTCAATTTCTGAGCGAATTTCAGGATTGGATAGAGTGTCAGAGGGAGGATGAACAGACTGACAATAGCCATTCGCCAGGAGATGTAAAAGACGGCGAAGAATGGAGGAACAAAGGAAAAGATACTTAGGATCATTCGTCCCAGAACACGGGTCACAGCGGATTCGATCAAGCCGATGTCATTGAGCAGTCGGGAGATCAGTTCGCCGGAGTTTTTTTCTTTGAAAAAGCGCAGGGGAAGGTGTGTCAGATGAGTGAACGTGATGACCCGGAGATCCATGATGACGCGCTGGCCGACCCAGGACAGCAGGTATTGCTGAGCGTACGTGATGACACCCTTGAGGATATAGAGGACGATAATGACGCTGCAGAATGCATACATGTATTTGAGGGGTATCCGGTCCTTAAGTTCGATGAATCGATCGAAAAGCTGCTGCAACAGCACGACCGGACTGAAACCGAATACTCCGGCCAGAGCACTGCAGGTAATGCCTGCAATCATCCGTCCCTTATAGGGGCGAATATACGTCAGAATGCGTCTGAACACCTGATACTGCAATTTGATGTCGCCACTGAGCGATTTCATGGTTGCGGATAGTACCAACTGCCAACAGCTTTTTCAATCTTGCAGGGTTCCAGTCTTTCGGATAGATTGAATCCGGTATCTTGGAGGACAGGAAATGTTTGAAATTACTGTTGAAAGTGCTTTTGCCGCCGCCCATCGGCTCCGGGAATACGACGGCAATTGCGAACATCTTCACGGGCACAACTGGCAAGTGGAACTGACGGTGGCCGCGGATGAACTGGACGGGCTGGGTCTGGCGGTGGATTTCCGCCGCGTCAGGGAATGGCTGTCGCGGGCGTTGAGTCGTTTCGACCACGCCTATTTAAACGAACTGCCGGACTTCAGCACACGGAATCCGTCGTGTGAACTGATAGCAAAAAGCATCTTTGATATGATCCATCAGACCGTGGATTCTTCTGATCTGGCGAAACGGATCACTGTTTCCCGGGTCCGGGTATGGGAATCACCGGGGTCTTCGGTGACATACCGGAGGGAGTGAGACCGGAATGATCGATGTACAGAGTCAGACGATACCCAACGGAAAGACCATCGATCAGGTCGGTGTGGCGAATGTATCGTATCCGATTGTGGTCATGGATAGGAAATACGGCAGCCAGCATACGGTGGCCAACATCCGGATGTCGGTCCAGTTGCCGCGGCATTTCCGGGGAACACACATGAGCCGTTTCCTAGAGATTCTCAACGGCGTGGGTCGGTCGCGCATCACTCCGGGTAAGATAAAGGATATGCTGATTTCAATCCGCGAATCCCTCGATGCGGAGGCGGCGTATATGGCTCTTGAATTCCCCTATTTTATCGACAAGGCTGCACCGGAAAGCGGTATGGAGGGCACACGGAAGTATCTGTGTTGTTTCGAAGGTCGGCTCGATGAACAGGGAGAAACCCAATTCATCCTGGAAGTCAATGTTACAGTGTTGAATTTATGCCCATGCTCACGGGAGTTATCCATTGGAAAGAGTGCCCATAATCAGCGCAGTTCGGTCAAAGTCCGGCTGGAGTGCAACCGGCTGATATGGATCGAGGATATTATCGAGATTGTCGAATCCTCGGCCTCGTCTCCGGTGTATACGATTTTAAAGCGTGTGGACGAGAAGGTGGTGATGGACCGGGCGCATGACAAGCCGCGGTTTGTCGAGGATATTGTCCGGGAGATTGCCGGGAAGCTGGATAGCGTAGAGGGGGTTGGCCATTACCGGGTGGAATCGGAGAACTATGAGTCGATTCATGATCACAATGTGTTTGCGTGTATTGAGAAGCATGCTGGTTAAGCGTTTGGGCGGAGTAACCGGGTTCTGGGTATTCGGTTTGTGCGGATTGATTGGTATCATCGGTTTGGCGGGGGCGACGGGCACAAC
>JAFGMN010000228.1 GCA_016927515.1 candidate division CSSED10-310 bacterium
CGGGCCAATGGGCAGCCCGATGTTCGACTGATGTCGGTGACGGTGATCCGGGAGTAATCCGTTCGCAACGCAGCCCCCATCACGGATATCACCGGAATACCCCGTTCATGGCAATACACAATCAACGCTATTTTCGACGGAACCGTGTCAATGGCGTCAATCACCGCATCGGGCTGGAGCGCGAGAAGCCGCTCCGCTGTTTCCACTTCAAAAAATGCTTCATATGCCGTGATCCGGACTCCGGGATGAATGTCCCGCAACCGATCCGCCGCCACCGCGACCTTAGGTCTCCCCACTGTCGATTCCAACGCAAACACCTGCCGGTTAATATCCGTTCGCTGGAAGTGATCGCTATCGATGAGTATCACATGACCAACGGCGGACCGGACCAGCGTCTCTACCGCAATACCACCGACTCCGCCGATTCCCACCACGGCCACTGTCGACCTCAGCAGCCGCCGCACCGCTTCCAATCCTAACGCCAGTTCCAGCCGCGCAAAACGGGTATCAATGGCCATTCCCCGTGTCCTCCCCCCTTATATCCCGAACACCGCCCGGGTGTTCATCCGGCTAACCCGGAAAATGTGCTCCACCGCACACCCCCGGATACCGGCCCACTCCACTGCAACATCCGGGAGATCCCATGGACCCGCCGGTTCACCCTTCCGATTCACCGAATACGGTCCATCGGTTTCCAGCAACAGACGGTCATCGGGAACCCATTCAGCCAAGGCCCGCAGACGCGTCCGCCGCACATCAAAAAGATCGGGACCCTGGCTGAAATACATGCCGAGCGCTGCATACGCCACCGCAACTTCCCGGGAACATGATGCCCGGTGGATGACCCCACGCAATCGCCGACCGGCCGATGAAGCCTCCCGGGCCGCCTCGGTCAGGATCGTCAGACACGCCGGATGCGACTGAACACAGTGAATCACGACAGGCAAATCATGGGCTACCGCCACCGCAAGCTGCTCCCGGAATACCTGCTGCTGCCGTTCCATCGGCGAACTCCCGCGCCGGCTGTCCAACCCGATTTCTCCCACCGCAATCGGCCGCCCTCGCGCCAACCAATCCGTCAACAGCTCCCCAATTCGTCCCGCTTCTCCTCCCGCACGCGCCTCCGTACCACTCGCCCCTTCAGTTTCCATCACCGGAATAAACTGCGGATGAATTCCATACGCAACCGGCAAATCCGGGTATTGCTGCTTCATAGCGATGATTGTTTCACAGGCCGTCACACTGTATCCCGGCGTCACCATCGTCTCGATACCCGCCTCGCGGCTTCTGCGTCGGATTTCCTCGATTTGGTCACCAAACGGTGGATCGGTCAGGTGGAGATGGGTATCGACGATCGTCATCATATCTTTACGATAGGAGAGCCTTTCATCTGCGTCAATCGGAAACAGGACTTGCCCAGGTACGCGGATGGGTTTATTCTGACAGCCGGGATACATGCTGGTCCAACAGGATATGGGAGGGAAAGGCATGCTGTACTGGAACCGATGGATACATTTGAGTTTCTGCCTGTTTTGCGGTTTGATCCTGGGATTTATCCCGGCGAGCCCGGTTGCCGCCCAGGAGTTTCACTACGTGCCGGATGATTTCGCCTCATTGTCTGCGGCGATTGCCGGTGCCGTTGCGGGCGACGTTATCATCGTACGCAACGGTGTCTACTCTGGCGATGCAAACACCGGGCTGGATCCGCAGGGCAAAGCGCTGGTGATTCAATCGGAAAACGGTCCCGGGAGCTGTTTTATCGAGTGCGGTACGACCCGGCAGGCTTTTATTCTTCAAAGCGGAGAAACGAACCTGACCATCATCCGCGGATTCACGATTCAGCACGGTTTCGCAGCTGATTTCGGTGGCGCGATTGCCTGTTTGCATGCGTCGCCAGTCATCGATGACTGCCACTTCGAAAACAATCAGGCACTATACGGCGGCGCGATTGCCGCCATCAACGCTGCTCCTCGGATCAACAACTGCCATTTCTTCAACAACCGGGCGTCCGCGTTCGGAGCCGGCGTGTTCCTGGCCAATGCCGAAGCGGTCATCAGCCAGTGTATTTTCGGCTGGAATTTTGCCGAAGCCGGCGGCGGACTGTATTGCTGCTGGTTTTCACAGCCGCACCTGATTAACTCTCTGATTATCTGGAATTCAGCGAGCCGCGGCGGCGGGATCGCGGCGGAATACATGGGATTTCCCGACCTGCTCAACTGTACGCTGGCGTATAACTCCGGTGGAGGTATCCAGTGCGACTGGAGCAATTGCCGAATCACGAACAGCATCGTTGTCCGGAATTCACCGGTGAACATCGAAACCGGCGACAGCACAGCCGATGTCTCGACCAGTTGTGTGGAAGGGGGATACGTCGGTGCCGGTATCATCGATGCGGATCCCCGGTTCGCTGTGGGGCCACAGGGCGAATACTATCTTGGCGATGGCGGCCTTCTGACACCGAATCCCTGCGTGGACGCGGGCGATCGGCCTGCAGAGGAGGTTTGCTGGACAGTGACGGGCGATATGGTCTGTCTCGACGAATATACAACATCGCCGGATTCCACGACCGATCAGGGTCTCGTCGATATCGGGTATCATTCCGTCGATGATACCACCTGCCTGCGGTTCGGCACGCGGTTTGACGGTCCCGAGCGAGCGCCGCAACCGGGTGATGCGGCCGGCCTGGATGTTGTCATTTGCAATCCCGGTGCCGTGACGCATATGAATCTGAACTTGTTCGTCATCATGGAGAACGCGGGCGAATACTGGTTCTGGCCCGCATGGTCCGGCAGCGATTGGCTCCCTGTCGATCTGGTTCCCGGCATCACCACGTGGGAGGTGTTTGACGCCGTCCCCTGGGGTTCCGAACCGCCCGAATGGTTCGGGAACCGCCTGTACGCCGCCCTGACGGATCCGGCGATTACCGAAATCCGCGGGGAAATCGCTCTGTATCCCTACCGGTTCGATATGCCGGAGTAACCGGTGGCGGAGGAGACCGGCGATGACGCAGGCACTGGAAACAACCGAATTCGCGGCGTGGGAAGAGAAATACCGGGCGTTTGACACGAAAATGCGGGATGCCGGAATTCATCCACGAACCATTGCATCGTTCCGGCGGTATTATCGGCAACTCGTGTCGGGAGAGACAGGACTGATTCCGGAAACCGACCTCATCCCAGTCGATCGACTGCCCCGATTCGAAGAACTCGGTCGATACGAGATGGCTGGCTGCGCCGCACTCGCACACACCGTCGTCATCAAACTCAACGGCGGCCTCGGCACAAGCATGGGCATGAACCGGGCCAAATCCCTCGTTGAGGTGAAAAACGGTGCCTCGTTTCTCGAGATCATCTGCCGACGGATCCTTCATCTTCGATCCCGATACGGTATGACGATTCCGCTGATACTGATGAATAGCGATCATACCCGGACCGATTCGATCGATACGCTGAACCGGTATACGGCATTGCCGGTGCCTGGTGTTCCGCTCGATTTTTTGCAGAACAGAGTCCCAAAAATCAGGCAAGCCGATCTGCTGCCCGCGTCGTGCCCGGAAAACGAGGATCTGGAGTGGAATCCCCCGGGCCACGGCGATATATACAATGCCCTCGTGATTTCAGGTTGCCTCGATACCCTTCTGAAAAACGGATATCACACGGCATTCATCTCCAATGCGGATAACCTGGGAGCGGAACTCGACCCGATCATCCTCGGTTTTTTCATCAGCGAGCACCTGACGTTTCTGATGGAGGTGGCCATTCGCACCGACGCGGACCGGAAAGGCGGACACCTGGCGCGGACCCGGGATGGCCGGCTAATGCTTCGGGAAATCGCCCAATGCTGTGAATCGGATCATCCCAACTTCTTTGATATCCGGAAACACCGCTATTTCAATACCAACAGCATCTGGATCGATCTGCATCATATCCATCGCATGATGGATCCGGCCGACGCATTCATCGATCTCCCGATGATCCGGAACGCTAAAACCCTGAACCCACGGGATCCTGGCTCCATACCGGTGTATCAGATTGAAACCGCCATGGGCGCTGCCATATCCCGGTTCCCGCGAACGGGCGCTATCCATGTGCCCCGGAGCCGATTTTTACCGGTGAAAACAACGAACGATCTGGCCGGCCTGCGTTCCGATGCCTACTGCCTCACAGCCGATGACCGGATCGTCCTGGACACCGATCGGACCGAGGGTGTCATCACGGAGTTGGACAATCGATTTTACCGGATTCTGGACGATCTCACCTTGCGGTTTCCCTGGGGTATGCCAAGCTTGAAAGATTGCGAAACCTGGTCAGTGATCGGTGATGTCCGATTTGGCCGCGCCATCCGGCTCCAGGGTTCTGTTCGGATCATCAACGAGACCGGCGAACCGCGGTCGATACCCGATGGCAGCGTTCTGAACGGAACAATCCGCCTGTAACAGGCATCGCTTTTGCGTGTTCCAGACGGTTTATGCTTTCAGCCGCAGTTTCAGCACATCTTCCTGGGGTAGAACGGATTCGACTACGACATCGATATGCTGTTCGGGCAGGAGATTTCGCCCGAAGGCGAGAGGAATATCGGCATCCATACACAGCTCTTCAAGCCAGATCTGAAAGCGATTCGGGAAGCGGTCCAGAACCTGGGCTTTCAGTGTTTTTCCCTGGCATGTCGCCAGGAACTTCAGAAGCCAGTACCGGTTGCGTGCCTGAGAGATTGCCGTGGCTCGGGAAACGGCGGGTTCAAGGTCAGCCAGGAGACGATCCAGCTCCTGGTATGTATAGGGCTCGTCGATGCCCAGGATCGCGCGAAGTTGGCGTTGGGCGATCAAATCGAAGTATCGCCGAAGTGGCGATGTGACGTTGGTATACGCGGAAACGCCCAGGCTGAAGTGACGTTTGGCGTGAAGGGTGATTTCTGCCCGGGGCATGGATCGGCGCTGGCAATAGGCGATGTAGGGATTGAAGACGTCGTCACTGCGGGGAACCGGC
>JAFGMN010000229.1 GCA_016927515.1 candidate division CSSED10-310 bacterium
CCGTCAGGATAAACAGAACGGATAAGCGGATACCAACGAGTACGAGTACTGAATTATGGAACCATGCGGTTGTCCACGGGCTATCCAACCCAAGGCGTGCGATAGCGCCGTAGATGGATCGATTGGGTGGAGATTGAATCATTATCGGAGGAAAAGAGGTTTCAATCATGGAAAACGTCGGCATTACTTCCTTCAAGTAATACTTGAAGTAATTCCATCCGATAACGGATGCAGTGGTTGCTGTGCCGGTCAGGGCCACAGTCACGGCGACCCAGGCAGTCCGGGCACGGTGAACCAGGAAGAGATACGGAATGAGAAGAGCGGGTTGGGGTTTAATCAGGCAGAGGACACCGAGGCAGAAGCCGGCGGCAGCGGGATGGTTTTCATCTGTTGCGGCCAGAAAGAGTGTGAGGAGTAGAAAAGAGAATGTGTTGATCTGGCCGAGGGCGATTGATTCGGAGATCCCTGCCAGTATTGAAACGGTCAGAACCCATTGGGTTGCTGTTTTCCATTGTTGAACCTGTGGGTCGAAGTGGACGATTTTGCGATGCAGCAGGCCGGTCAGGATAGCCAGGCCGGTGAACCATGCCAGAAGGGACAGAATGGTCCAGATCCACTGAGCGGTTTGAAACGGGATCATGGCCAGGGGCATGATCATAACGGCAATCATCGGGAAATAGATATAGGGATAAAAATGTGATCCCAGGTTTTGTTCGGTAGCGATTCGAAGTTGCTGATCCGGGAGATAGATATTGTTGCCTTCGATGGCCAGATGACCGGCGATGTAGTAGGACTTGAAATCCAGTGCCGGTGTATCCAGCAGACGAAACAGTGGAATGATGGCGGAAACCGTGATGGATACCGCAACCAGGATAACAAGCCGCTGCATGTTCGCATGCTGATTCATCGGCGGTATCTTATCCTGATTCCGTCTTGGGTGAAAGGGCAATAGGTGGTCTTGCTTGAACGCCTTCTTTTTACTAGATTGATGCCCTGCGAAACGATTCGCAATGGGCTCCCGAGTCGATAAAACAGAAAAGAAGAAAGGATCGAACATGGCGCAATCCAAACAGCAGCAGAATTTATTGGATAAAATCACAGCGGTGAGCAAACGGCGCGGGTTTGTATTTCAATCGTCGGAAATCTACGGTGGTATCAACGGTTTTTGGGATTTTGGTCCGGTGGGGGCACAGCTGAAGCGGAACATCCGTGATTATTGGTGGAATACCCTGGTGAGGAATGGACACGTGGGTCCGGATGGTCAGAAATTTGATATTGTCGGCCTGGATGCATCGATTATCATGAGCACCCGCGTATGGGAGGCTTCGGGACACACCACATCATTTAGTGATCCAATGGTTGATTGCAGGAAGTGTAAGCAACGGTTTCGTGCTGATCTGCTGCCCGAGACCAAGTGCCCGTCCGGTGGCGACCATGATTATACCGAGGTACGCGATTTTAACTTGATGTTCAAAACACATGTCGGACCGATCCAGGACGATGCTTCCGTCGCTTATCTCCGGCCAGAAACCGCTCAGGCCATTTTTGTTCAATACCAGAACGTGCTGACGGTCAGCCGGACCAAAGTGCCTTTTGGCATCGCGCAGATCGGGAAAGCCTTTCGAAACGAGATCAATCCGCGGAATTTCATATTCCGGTCCCGTGAGTTCGAACAGATGGAACTTGAATTCTTCGTGAAACCGGGCGAAGAAGACAAATGGCATCGCTGGTGGCTTGATCAGCGGCTGAACTTCTACAGCGAACTCGGTATCGACCGCGACAAACTGTCCATCGAATGGCATCCGGAGAATAAACTGGCACACTATGCTAAAGCCTGCGCAGACATCATGTTTGATTTCCCATTCGGATGCCAAGAACTGGAAGGAATCGCTTCGCGTACAGATTATGATCTCCGGCAACACGCCAATCATTCGGGCAAAATCACCCCTTACTTCGATGCCGATACGAATGAACGATACCATCCATATGTGGTCGAACCATCCGCGGGTCTGGATCGCACCGTTCTGGCTCTCCTCTGTAATGCCTACACAGAAGAAGTGCTAACCAATGCAAAAGGCGAAGAAGAAACCCGGATCGTCATGAAGTTTCATCCGCGTGTGGCTCCAGTGACAGTAGCCGTATTTCCTCTACTGAGGAACCGTCCGGAACTGGTGGAAAAAGCCGAAACCGTGTTCCAATTGCTGCAGCCGCATTTTCGCGTCCAATGGGATGACCGTGGAAATGTTGGAAAACGCTACCGCTACCAGGACGAATTGGGAACGCCATACTGTGTCACCGTCGATTTTGATACGATCGGGCAGGGCGAACTGAAAGCTGCCGAGGAAACGGTAACGATTCGCGATCGTGACACCATGGAACAAATCAGATTGCCGATCTCTGAACTGATCGGTTGGCTCAAGGAGCACATTGGAGTGTAGTGGAAGGGAGTGATTGGCGATGGCACTGGATCATCTACTGGGTCTGGAATGCGGGCATTGCGGGAGGCGTTTCCCGCCAGATGGCGACATTCAAACGCTTTGCCCAGACTGTGAACCGTTG
This sequence comes from candidate division CSSED10-310 bacterium, assembly GCA_016927515.1. Classification (GTDB taxonomy): domain Bacteria; phylum CSSED10-310; class CSSED10-310; order CSSED10-310; family CSSED10-310; genus JAFGMN01. Next base: position 2,560 of record JAFGMN010000229.1, read on the forward strand.
TATGCAACCCTGGAATGCCGGATCAACTATCACGATGCACAAGCCGCTCTGCGCAAGCGACCGTTGCGGGAACGCCGGGAGCCGTCCATGTTTCGGTATTCGGATTTGCTTCCCATCACGGATGCATCGCGGAATGTTCCACTTCAAATCGGCTGGACTCCGGTGTACTCATGTCCACGAGCAGCTACAGTTATGGGCTTAAAGGATGTATTGGTCAAGGATGATGGAGTCAATCCATCGGCTTCGTATAAGGATAGGGCATCGGCCATGGTTGTCGGCCGGGCGATGGAGTTGGGCTACGATGCCGTCTGTACAGCCTCCACAGGCAATGCCGCAGCATCTCTGGCCGCCTGCTGCCGGTCGGTGGAAATGCCATGCGTCGTGTTCGTGCCATCTGGAACGCCCCAGTCCAAGCTCATTCAGATGCTTGCGTATGGCGCATGCGTTATCCCTGTTGCCGGGACATATGACGATGCATTCAATCTTGCGGTGGATGCATGTGAGGAGTTCGGTTGGATGAACCGCAGCGCTGGATATAGCCCCTATCTTGTCGAAGGGAAAAAAACCGGAGCGTTGGAACTTGTCGAGCAAACTAGCGGGAGTGTTCCGGATAGCGTCTTTGTTTCCGTCGGTGATGGGTCCATTATCACCGGTCTGTGTAAAGGGTTCAGCGAAGCAGTCAAGCTGGGATTGATCTCTCGATTGCCAAAAGTTTTCGGTGTCCAGGCAACAGGAGCATCTGTGCTGGTCAACGCCTGGAACACGTACCGAGAAACCGGTGAACTCTCCCTAACTCCGATGCCCGCTGCGGCGACGATCGCCGATTCAATCTGCGTCGGAACCCCCCGGGAAGGTATTCGTGCTGTGCAGGCTGTCCATGCAACGGGCGGTGGTTTCATTGCCGTCGATGAATCTGCCATTCGTGCTGCCATCCGGGAATTACCTCTGGAAACCGGTGTGTTCGGTGAGCCTGCTTCTGCAACTGCTTATGCCGGTTTAAAAGAGGCTGTCCGCCGCGGCATCGTGAATACTGATGCATCGGTAGCCGTATTCATTACGGGAAGCGGTTTAAAGGATATCCGATCAGCTGCGGATGTTCTGGTTCAAGACTCTCAACCCCTGATTCTCAATGATCGGGTGATGGAACAGGTGAAGGAGCGCATTGAAGAGCATGAGAAGCGCTGATCCCAAACACGGGGATTTTTACCGGCGATTTCGCCGACGACTGAATCGATTCAACGATTCACCCCGGGGCATGACCCATCGGTTCCGGGAAATCCTGCTGGTGGGTCCCGACCTGTTATACCTGGCGATTTGCCTGCTCGGTGATCCGGATGTGCCCCTTCGGATAAAACTCCGGCTGGGCGCAGCTGTAGCCTATTTCATTTCGCCGATCGATCTGCTGCCGGAAGCCCTTCTCGGTCCTATCGGCTATGCCGATGACATCGCCATTCTCGCCTGGGTCCTCAATGGCATGCTGAATCAGATTAATCCCGATGTGATCCTACGGCATTGGGCTGGAGAATCCAGTTTGCTCGTGACGATTCAGAAAGCAATCGCTTCGGCAGACAAACTTCTGGGAAGCGGATTAATCCGCCGACTCAAAAAAACCATCCAGTAAGTTCGATCGTATTCTTGATCCGGGATTGTTATGGAGCAACAGCCTGGAATGCGTGGCGGACACTACGGATTGTAACCGGTGTGGTTCCGCACACTTCACCATCGACATGAATGGGCAACACGGGGTCCGATGTTAGGGTCAGGTGATTGGTTCGCCATGTCCGGACGCGAGGATACCGATGGATAGATCCCGAATAAATCAATGGAAAACAAAACAGGATCTCAATCATCGAAACACGACCGATAACCGTGATATCCAGCAGGCCATCATCGAACGATGCCCGGGGGGATAGACACATCCCGCCGCCACTGTACGGACCCACAGCAGCGGTCATGCTGAAACACCGCGTATCAATCGTTTGACCGGATTGATCGATGAGACAGCGGGCAATAACACGCGCCCGGAGGCACTGGAAAATGCTGGCCAAATACTTCCAGCGCCCCCCTGTCGAGGCCCGGTTTTTCCGGTCGGTTGAAGAAGCAACCTGAGCATCGAAGCCGATCCCACACACCGTAACAAAATACCGCCGTCGTTCCCTATCCCTATCCGGAAAAATAACAACTCCCCCATCGTGAGGACGATTTCGGCCCGCAGCCACCAAATCCAGAACATCACCCATTCTGACCGGCAAGCCAAGCGACCGGATCCAATCGTTGCCGGTTCCCAGGGGCAATTGTCCGATCACACATTCTTCCGCTCGCGAAGGGTCGGCCATCAAACCGTTGACTGCCTCGTGAACCGTTCCATCACCACCAGCTATCAGGAATCGCTTAAATCCCTGCTGCATGAATGACCGTGCCAGCCGTTCGGCATCCCCACGATGCCGGGTTTCTTCCATCCGGTATTCGATGTGTCGCGATCGCAGCCCTTCCCGAATC
>JAFGMN010000230.1 GCA_016927515.1 candidate division CSSED10-310 bacterium
CGCATGGGACTCCGCACCGCTGTCCACCGCCGCACACCCCGCGTTCAGCCGGTACCCGTCCACGTCCTGGCTGATAAACAGCACCGGCGGCGGTACGTTGACCGTGCGCGCATCCCTGCCGCCAGCCTGCCACTGAGGCAGTGTGTAATACGCGGAATCCTCCTCGGTGACAACAATATCCCCCGCCAGCGAGTGCATCACATTGCAATCGGACAACAGCCCGGCCAGGGAATCCCCGGAAAACTCCAGCGCACCGTCATCACCACCGATCAGGATGTTGTTCAACAACACCGCATCGGTGCTGGCCTCCTTCAGGCTGATACACCAGCGACCATCATCGGAATCGAACACAATCGTATTGTTCACGAACACATTGTCTTTACAGCCCCAGTCCGGACCGTTCCCGTCACCCCAGCAGGCAATGCCGCCCGCATGATTGCCGACCAGCAGATTGTTGCGAATCACCGAATCCCGGACCGATGCCAGGTTGATCGCAGCGCCGCCGGACGAGCCGTTGCCATAACACAGGTTGTTCTCCACCCAGGCCTCAGACGTGATTCCATCGCCCGGCATGGCCGGATCGGCATTGATCTGGATCCCCGACCCGGCATTGTCATAGCAAATGTTTCCGCGGATGACCGGCCGGTCACCGGAATTGGATACATAAATCCCATGTTCCTCCTGATTGGCGTAACACCGATTGTCCAGGAGCTGAATATCATCAGCGTAGTCCGTGAAAATCCCCCACCGGCCGTTTCCGTAACAGACACAATTGCGGATCACGGAACCATTCGCCCAACTGATCCGGACACCTCCTCGTTCCGCTCCCGTTACCGCGAATCCTTCGATCGCGACATACCGTCCGTCCGCATCCTCATACCCGTCGATGAACATACCCCAGTCAGCACCGCCGGCATCCACTGTCACCGATCCCTCGGCAACACACCGGATCAGGGCTCCAGGCGCTCCGGCACGCGTGAAACGCACCGTTTGCGCATATTGGCCGGCCCGGACATGAATCGTGTCCCCGGAAACAGCTGTGTCCGCCGCATGCTGCAGCGTCGCCCAGGGCGCTCCGGCCGAACCCGGGTTTTCATCGTTTCCATCCGGTGCCACATAATAATCCGCGGTAAACGCGACCGGTGCCAGAATCAGTACCGAAACCAGGAAAATGCGCTTCATCCATCCCTCTCTTGTTCAGGGGGCCACACAATGACCCACTCAATGACCTGTTCAGCGTACCATAACACACTTAATAGACAAATCGCACCGCCCGCCAGCTGCCACCCCGTGACATGGGATTCAGAACAGAATTGGTCTATACTGGATGGCCCGGGAGGACATGACATGAAACAGCGTATCGGGACACTGGTCATCGTCTGCAGCGCAATCGCCGGCATTACCGCCGCTGCGGAAATCACAGCAAAAGACAGTTTCGTTACCATTGATGAAATCGAAGCAACCGGTGATGAACCCCTTTCCATCCATCGGTTGCAACTCGAGCAGTATGCGGATTTTCCGGTGGAAAACCACACGCGGACGGTTCAGCCCGCCCGGTCACGCACTCTGACCCACACGGTATACGGCTGGTATCCCTATTGGATGGGGAGCGCATATCTCAATTTGGACTGGGATCTGATCTCTCATCTATCGTTTTTTTCCATTGAAGCGGATGCCATGGGGCAGATTACCAACGATCATTCCTGGCCGCAGAACTGGTCCGGCCTCATCACCACGGCCCAGAACGCCGGCGTCACCCTTACGCTGACCTGCACACTGTTCGGTTCGAGCGCGATCAATACCCTCATCGGATCCTCCACGTACCGGTCGACACTGATCGCAAACCTCATCGCTGAATGCCAGGCCGGCGGCGCGCAGGGTGTCAATATCGATTTCGAAGGGTCAAACCTGAATGCTCTCAATCTGGTCACCTTCATGACGGAGCTGCGGACGGCATTCGATGCGGCGATTCCCGATGCCCACATCTCAATGGCCACACCCGCGGTGGATTGGACCGGCTGTTTCGATTACGACATGCTGGCCGCCCAGTGCGATACGTTAATTCCGATGTGTTACGACTATCACTGGAGCGGTGGATCACCGGGCCCGGTGTCTCCGTTGACGGCGGGCACCATCTGGAGCCAGTGGTGCATCGAATGGACCGTGGCCGATTACCGGACATACGGCGCTCCCGATACCAAAATCACCATCGGCGTGCCGTATTATGGCTTTGACTGGCGGGTGGACGGGGACCCTTCAACCTATCCCGTTCCCGACGGCACCGGTGATGCCGAAGCCCGCGTGTACAAAACCATCCGGAACTCCCACGGCGGCTACACGAAACATTGGGACATCCACAGCCAAACGCCGTGGTACTATTACTGGAGCGGCAGTGATCCGCAGCAGGTCTGGTATGACGACGAGGTGAGTCTCGGATTGAAATACGACTTTGTTCTCGACGAAAACCTGCCTGGCATCGGCATCTGGGCGCTGGGATACGACGACGGGTATATGGAGTTATGGGATGCCATCGCCGCACATTTTTCCGTGGCGGTCACGCCGACACCGACGCCCACAACCCCGCCGGTACCGACGAATACCCCCGCACCTACTGATACACCGGTACCGACGCTGACGTCCACCCCCACGGCGGAACCCACGCCATGGGCCGTTATCGTCGACAATCAGGATCCGGGGTGTTCGACCACCGGAGGGCACTGGGTGGTGGGCACGTACGGCGCCGTTTACGGACCAGACAAAGTGTACAGCTCCACCGGAACGGGTATGGGTGCCGCCACGTTCGCCACGGTGGTACCGTCCGGGGCGTATCACATCACCGCCTGGGTCAACGATGCCGGATACGCCTCGGCGGCGCAGTATATGATCACGCATGCCGGAGGAACCGACATCGTCGTGCGGTCTCAGGCCAATCAGGGCGGAGCATGGTGTATCGATCTGGGTGTTTTTACGTGCAACGGGGACGTGAGTGTCGCTGTCAGCGATGACGCATCAACGGGGATCGTCGTAGCCGACGCCGTGCGATGGGAGCTGACGGGAAATGCCTGCCTGCATCACGGCGACGTGGATTTCAACGCCATCCTGACCGCCGGCGATGCCCAGATAACGTTCACCATCGTTTTAGGTGTCATCATCCCCACATACGAGGAGGCCTGTGCCGCTGATTGTACTGGAGACGATGCGATCACCGCAGCGGATGCGCAGGCGATTTTCATGGCCGTACTGGGTTCCGGCACCTGTGTCGACGCGCTGCCGTGACCCACACTGAGACAGCGTATTAAAACCACATGCTATCGCCGTGCTTCAGGGGATCGATGAACGGCGGCATTTGACAGTGCCGGCATCGCAAATCGCCGTTTCAGAAACATCATATTCCGCCGATCCGTCGGTCCAGGACAAGACCACCGGTCCTTCGACCCGGACCTGCGAAGCATCTCCGCCGGTAGCATACGGGCACACCACGCTGTCCGGCCGATCGTGATACACGCGCCTGAATTTGAACTGCCTGCCTGTATTGGTCACCACGTCCGCCGTCATCATCATCGGCGGCATCGCCGCCGCAGGCACGCGCAGCCGAGCTCCTGCAACATATTCGAAGATCTTCACCACCGGCAAAACACTCCATTGCGCAAGCACTTCCCGCTCCCGCGATTCATACACCAACCGGTACCGATCCAGACCCGTCACGGCGTACGGTGGCGCTGCCTCCCGGGGAATGAATGCATCCGATCCGTCAAATGCATGCAGCCGCATCACCACAACATCCGACAGTAACGACACCGAAAACAAACCGGATCGTCCTGCGACGGATGCGAATCCCGCCAGTTTACGCCAATCACTCTCCGTCACCACATACCGCGCATGAACCTCATCCATAATCATGCGTGCTTCCGCAGCAGCGACAGTAGAATACATGCGACATGAAGCCATCATACCTTCCCGGTGGCCGCCGGGTTCAGTACCATGATTGTTGGCCACTGGCGCACGTTGGGCGATCCAGGTGATCCAATGTCCCCAATCCCACGGATTCATTACGCCGTATGACGGTGGAATGTCCGGACGGTAAAAATCGCCGGATACCGGCGTGTGTGTGCGTAGCCATTGCAGCGCATCGTATCGGGGCCGGTTAATCCGGGTGATCAGATTGTTGCCGGTGCGCAGCGTAAACCACTGCAGGGTGAGAGGTGGAACCAGGCTCAACAGAAGGGCGGCAGCGACCATCCACCGGGTGAAAGCCGTCATCCGGCGCACTGCGATCACACACCCGGGGGCCGTCAACGCCATCGCGGCCGCGAAGGCAACAGCCGCGAGGTGGGCATACCGCTGTTGGCGACACATGATAAGGAAGGTGATGACAAAGGCTGTCATCACGACGATCTCCCGGGATGGGCGGTCGCTGTTTCGCAGCCGGCGCAGCAGCAGGAAAACAATAACCGGAGCAGCGTATGCCAGCCCGCTCATCACTTCCGCCAGGTATGGAAATGGGGGAATACCCGGTGTTTGGAAGATGGAGACTGATTCGGTGATTGTTTCACGCCATGGATCGCGGCCCAGCAAAAAATGAAAGCCGCGGATCCAGGAATGGAAGGTCGTGCCGGCGAACCCCGCCAGCAGCGTGGGTGCCATGATGCCCATCGTCACGGCGATGGCTTTCCATCCGGTTGTCCAGGCAACGCACACACCAAACAGAATGGCGGCGATCAGCATAGGTAACGCCTGAAAGATACCGAGTGTATAAAAACTGATGTCGAAAAAAGCCGCGCCTTCGGTCATCCATGCGCCGGCGATAAAAACGCCTGTTGCCGTGATAAGGCTGCGCAATCCAGCCCGGCGCCAGCGTTGGCGGTCGGCGGCGGACCCCTGTCCGAAACCGAGCCACAGAAGCGACAGGATGACCACGCCCTGAACAAGCAGAGCACCGCGCCAGCTCAACTGGCAGACAGCCAGGAGCGTTCCGGCGAGGGCGTCGCGGGCCGCGGACCGGCGGGATTGCTGCGGATCCAGTGACGCAAACACCGACCATGTCACACCGGTCAGCAGCAGTTCGAGAACATGATGATCGCAGAACCCATACGATCCGAACCGGGAATGCGCCGGCAGGATGGCGAGGAGGCCGGCGGCGATGAACAGCCCGGATCGCTCATTCCGGCGGAACAGCGGTGCGAGGGCCCAGATCGCCATGACACCGAGAACGACTGGCGCGAAGCCGACGGCGGTTTCCGCGGAGATCCCCGGCACCCATCGACCGACCCGCAGAAAAAAGCTCAGGAACCTGTCATAGAGCCGGGGCCAGTGGGAGCGGGCACCGAAGGGATATGCGCTGTAGTAATCCAGTCGGGGAATGGGGAGTCCCCGGGCGGCCAGATCCGCCCGGCGCAGATGATAGTAGGGATCGAAGCCCAGCAGGATCCGGTCGTCCCGATCACCCGCGGACAGTGACCCGGCGGCGGAGCCGATGTCCGCTTCGTTGCCGGTGCCGGGCAGCAGCGTGCGTTGCCACGTGGCCATCCGCAGACCGGTGCCAAGCAAACTGATGCAGATGATGAAAATGAGTGTCGTGTATTTCCCGAACATACCACCGCCGCGATGGATGACCGGCCGGTGCGGCGGTCGATCCCTGTGTCTATCCCCGGTGGTATGGTATCAGAACACGCTTTTTCCGAACAAGTCCGCTGTTCGTTCGTATCATGGAACAGGTAACCGGCCCCATGAAAGGAGTTCCGATGACGGCATTTATACTCTGGTTGATTCTGTTTATTGTCTGTTGGCCGGCGGCACTGCTCGCGCTGCTTCTCTATCCCCTGGTCTGGCTTTTACTTCTGCCGTTGCGCCTGCTTGGTATCGCCGTGGATGCGGTGTTCGATGCTCTGAAAGCGGTGCTGACCCTTCCCGCCCGGATTCTCGGATACCGCCCGGATCGGTCGCATTGAACCGCCATGGCGTGTTGAACCGCCATGGCGCATAGCAACGAAATGATAGGCGAAGACAAAATCGCACTGCGATTCGAAATCGTCGGTCGGTCCGGTATAATGGTTCCGGTAACGGGTGAATATCTGGGTATTTTGTGAGAGGAGTCGATCATGAACAGCATTGCCGAAAAAACGTCTGGAACCGGGTTGGGATGGATCGTATGGATAGCCGGAATGATGGTCTGTACCGCAGTTTCTGCGGAAGCTCTGAAACCGGATTGGATCGTAGGTTCATGGTGGGATTACACAACGGTCAACGATATTCATATGCAGGAAACCGGTTCTGCGGAATATCTCGATATCACACTGACAGATGAAAACACGCGGCACATGGTGACCGGGATCGAAAACCGGACACTGACCCAGGGCACGCCGTTGTCCTATCAGGCCTACATTCTGCCTTTTTCCGGCAGTATTGAAGGGGAAGGGACGTATCACATCACGGAACCTTTTCCGATGGATGTTCCGGTGGAGCTACGGAATGGTATCCTTTCCGGCGAATGGTGGATCGACGTCGTCACAATGGCAACGATCTATCACCACCGGTCGATCCAGGGGGAACTCTGGGCGGATGTTCTGGGATCGTGGACGGAGGTCGGCACGGTGGATTTGATGGTTTCTGAGGAGTATGAACCGGGTCGCTTATGGGCGGATTTTCCATTGGAAGTCGGTAATGGATGGCTTCAGGATATCACGTTTTTCACGTATGGTAACTACATGGTGGACGGCGAGATTCTGGGTCAACCGTTTCATGAGGAAGACGCGTTTAACGAATCGTTTACCTATCAATTGGATGTGGACGTTGTGTCCGAAGAGACGGCGTATGGATACATGACCTACCGGATGGAAGGTGTCGAAACGGGTTCATCCGGCGCGATTCTGACCCATTATGGTCCTGTTCCGAAGGCCCTTGTATATGATGCGCTGTCGAATTTTGGGGGTTCGGGCAGCGTCCAGGTCGATGCCATTACAAAAACGCTGACCGGGTATCATCTGGAGCCGGGCCCGGCGACCCCGACCCCGACGCAGGGTGCCTGCATTCATGACGGCGATGTGACCCTGGACGGCGAGATCACCGCTGGCGACGCGCAGGTGACATTCCTGATCGCCCTGGGAAGTTACACTCCCACCTATGAAGAGGAATGCGCAGCGGACTGCAACGGCGACGGCGAGGTCACCGCCGGCGATGCACAAGGCGTTTTCCTCGTGGCCCTGGGATCATCTCCATCCTGCGCCGATCCGTTGTGATAACCGGTGAACCATCGAGCAGTGGATTGGAATCTAAACCAGCCGGTGCATACCTGAAAACAATACCCGGTGAATACATGACGGCCATCAATTCCAGGAAAAAGGTTCCATATCGTGGAATCCTAAAATCCGGGTCATTTCGGAATCACACAGTGCACTCCAGATCCGGCATGCACCATCACCTGCTGTTGCGGGCCAGGTGAACGGCGGAATGATGACAATGGGAATCGTTCCGGCGGGTGGCACATCGACGGCAATCCAAGCCGGCGCAATCGTCCAATCCGGGTAAAACCAGAAAGCGCCTCCCAGTTCGAGAAAACAGAACAACGGAATACCCATCAGCGGCTCCGCATGCGCACTGCCGATATTCACAGTCAAAAAAAACGTGTCGCCGCTGTGCACCGGTGAATCCGGCACCGTGATATCGACAGAAACACCGTCCGGATTGTCGGGGGTCGGCGTCCCCGAAGGTGATGGCGACATGGCCGGTGTCGGCGTCGGGGAGACGACCGGTGTCGGCGTCGGCACGACCTCATCCGTCGCAACGTGATATCCCATATCCACCGTCTCCGTATCCACGAAACCATCGACTCGGGTCGTCATGCCATCCAAACAGATCATGCCGTCCCCTGAATCGAAACAAACCGCCTGCGATCCAGCATGGCCCGCATCGACACAGGGGCTCGTGTTCGCTTGACCGGCACCGGTGTGGCTCAGATAGAAATCGCCGCAAGATCCTGTGATAAACAGCGGATCCATGTCCAGGTTCCCGGTGCCGCCATATCCACCCTGGATCAAGCAATAGGCGACATCCGGGAACGAAATCGTATCATCAATGCCGCCATCATGGTTATTCCACACAATGCAACTTCGGAATACCGTCTCGGATTCATCCAGCATCACGCCGTATCCGCTGTTATCAGCCAATGTGCAGTTCACAACGTCCGGATTGCCTAAATGGATCGCAGCCATGCCATGGCGACCGTTTCCGACAATCAGGCAGTTGATCAATGTGCCACGGCTGTGAAACGACCATAGCAAGCCATCCATCTCACAATGCGTGATCCGGCAGCCGTTTACCGATGGATTCGATGTGGCTTCGACGATCATGCCATACTCACTGGTATCCACCGAGCAGTCGCAGATCGTCGGAGAACTTTGATTCACGATGCAAATCCCCGCTGCCAGAGGCCACTCCCCATACCCGGCATGCATGATATCGAATCCACTCAGGCAGGCATCAGACATCTCCCCGTCCTGAAAGATAAACCCGACACATGGTTCTTCCGGTGTTGCCTTGCAGTTGATCCGTGTCCGGGTTGCCGATCGAACCGTAATCGCCTTTCCCCGGAATGTCATATTCTGATTACCCGGTCCGGCGAATTCTTCACCGGTTACCAGCACGCAATCTCCATTTACTGCAGCATCGATTCCATCCTGAATCGTTGCGTAATTCTCCGGAACCCGGATCGTGGCGGCGTCTGCAACAATGAGTCCACCTAGGCCGGTCAGAATGATCACCGCCACAACCGCGATGCGTGTCGGCGATAACACCCGGGAACCCCGCGAATGATGACTGTGCACGCCCATGATTCGTCCTCCTTACACTGATTTATTTTAACTGCATTTGACTCGGCCTTCACACATACAAAGAGTCTCGTTGCCGTCGTTTTCGTTTCTCCCCATGGTCTGCCAGTTGAATTTTCAGCCCATTTTCCGCTAATCTTGTGAATCATGACCGCTTAATGCGCGTCGATTCAGGAGGTCGTTTGTCGTGAAAATCGTCATCGTCGGAGCCGGCTTGGTGGGTTCGAGCCTGGCGCAGCAGCTTTTGCTCGAAGGACATGACATATCCGTCATTGAAAAAGACGATGCGCTGTGCAGCGATCTAGAAGAGAAGCTGGACTTGTTGGTGATCCGTGGTTCGGGTTCCGATCCGCTGAAAATGATGGAGGCGGGAATTGCCGGTGCCCAGATCCTGCTGGCGGTGACACCCAGCGACGAAGTCAACATCATCGCCTGCGCCATCGCATTGTTTCACGGTGTGGAACAACGGGTGGCCCGGATCAGGAATCCCGAGTATTTCCGTGATTCGAAACCATCAGCGGGTTCACCACCACGGGGTCCACAATCCTGATCGATATCGAAGCCACTCCCCGCGGGCTGCTATTCTGGCGGAGTATGACCCATTGGCTGGGGGGAACGGGCATCATCACACTGGCACTGGCCATTTTTCCGGCCATGGGTGTCTCGGGGTACGGCATGTATCGTGGCGAAGTACCCGGGCCGACGAAGGAACGGCTGATGCCGCGTCTGGCTGACACGATTAACTGCTCTGGGCGGTTTTTCTACACAAAACCTATCGATCGGCGCTTACCGAAACGAATATTTTCAATGGATCATCTGTCTTTTTATGTATTTCAGCGGCGTGAATTACCTGATTCATTACCGGATTTTCGTTAAAGGAGATTTCGACATTCTGAAAAAGGACAGGGAATTCCTGTTCTATACGGGTACGTGCATCGTTTCCATCCTGTTCGTTACCGGGATGTTGTATGGCACTGGACTACCTGATGCCCAAGAAACGTATCTGCATTACCGAAATGATAAAATGCCGGAGACAGCTTTTTACACCCATGTTGCAGCCGAAAGTAACCGGGTAGTTACGCTGTACGGTGCTTTTTCGGTCCTCATTGCCCTTCGACCCGACATCTGGCGGAAATAACCAGACTTCCGGCGAAAATCAGCCTGGCATCCCGATCGCGATCGGAGTGAAAGTCTCCCGTTTGCGCATCTTGCTTTTCGCCGGTTGTTAAAATCACAATTGGAGTGGATCTCCGTTAGAGGGAAGGAAGAGTGGATCTCTGATGGGGGGGAGGAAGATGGATGAAACGGTTCTGTGGATGGATCCTGTTCTTGTTTGGATGGGTCTCAACGTTCAGCGTTTCGGGTGGTTTTCAGTATTCATCAGAGGCGTACGTCTTGATCGGCGATCTCGATCAGGTCTGGTATCGATATGCCAAATTCGGTGATCCGTATGCGCTCGCGGAACCACTGATCCAGAAAAAAATCGCCGATCTGAAAAACATGGGGTATACGGTGCAGCGTCTCGACGGCGCTCGAGCGGACGATCTGAAAGCGGTCCTGCTCAGCAGTGGAACGCGAGCCATCGTATGGTTCGGCCACGGCGACCCAGGCAGTCCGGGCAGTATCACCTATCATGACCAGGACGAGAAGAAAACGTTGGTCGGTGTCGCCACACTGAAGGAGTGGGCGGCGGAAAAATGGGCCCGGGATCGGGGATGGAACGGCTCCGGTGATCCCGATGCATGGCTTTTTTCCACCTGCCAGACGATCGGACAATACAATCAGCTCCGGGCTCAACGCGATGCGGCAAAATTCAACATGGAATACGGCTATTTCCATACATGTCACAGTTTTGACACCCCCGATCTTGTGAACGTCCTGATGAAACCTGACGCTGCATCACAGTTCTTCGGGTATAAAGGCATCAAGATCGATTTCGACGAACGCTCTGTCCAACAAGCCGCCATGATCAGCCATACGATTCAGATCGGTGATCCCTCCATCATCGAACCCCAACGCCAAAAAGCGCTCCAGACAGCACCCGCGGCTTCCCCGGCTCCCGCCGCCACCACACCATCACCCAGATCAATACCCACACCGGTATCGACTCCGATCGCCACACCGGAACCGGTCCCCACCACCGGCCGGACGCTTCCCCCAGCCGAACGCGACGAAAAGGATATCGGCGCACGGGACAGTGATGAAGCAGATGAAGAAGACGAAGAAATCGCATTTGTTCCGGTCACTCGGACCGCGCGGGACCCGAAACGGATACCACCCGTTCCCGAGATTCCGATCGATCCCGGGGTGCCGGCTGATTCGCAGGAACGCAACAAACAGGAACGCAACAAACAGGAACGCAGCGAACAGGAACACAGTGAACGCGAGAACAACGAATCGGAAGACGATGAGGATGCAACTGTTCCCACCGGAATGGAGTCGGGTGAAGAACACGGAAACCCGTCAGCCGGCGGAGATACCGAAGCGCCTGTCTGGGATTCGAATAGTGACGGATTTGATGGTGTATACACGGGCGCATTGCATTCCGGGACGCCGCTGACCATTACAATTACCGGATCATCCGTCACCAGCCGGATGGACGGGCTAACCATGAAAGGGCATGTGGATGCCCGCGGCCATGTCACTGCTTCATGGGAGGGAGAGGTCGGGGAAGTGGAGAATCCGAATCCCGGAAATCACCGCAAAGAAAAAATCATCGGTGACTTCCGCCTTGAAGGCGACATTTCCGATCGTCTGGCCAACGGAACGATCCGCATCGCGATGGGATGTCCCGCCATTGGGGAATCACCGCAGATCACACGGGAAGCATGGTCCTGCACCCGGGAATGAACGAAGGAGAAACCGATGAAACACAGGGTATTGTCCATCTGCCTCAGTCTGATGATCACCACCTCGCTGACCGGAACGTTTGCTGCGGATCCGCAACCCATCGGCGGACAAACGCTCCGTTTCGGACCCGTCTTCTTCAC
>JAFGMN010000231.1 GCA_016927515.1 candidate division CSSED10-310 bacterium
ATATCGCATCATTTCGTGCCGCGCCCCTGAATATTTGCCAACAGCCGATCCGCGACCTCGTTCAGAGTCAAGTGTGTCGTGTCGATGATGACCGCATCCGGCGCGGGTTTTAGCGGCGCCAGTTCCCGGTTCATGTCCTGGGCATCCCGGCTTCGGATTGCCGATTCAACATCTGCTGCATCCTGCGGTTGCCCGGATTCCCGGAGTTCGGTCCATCGCCGGCGTGCTCGTTCTTCAACTGATGCGGTCAGGAAAAACTTCCATCGCGCATCGGGAAACACCACTGTTCCCATATCGCGGCCTTCACAGACGAGACGACCCTGCCGGCCCAATTCGCGCTGGCGTGCCGAACAGAACGCCCGTACAGCGGGTGATTGGGAGTAATCGCTGGCGGCGCGGCCCATGTCCGCGCGGCGGATTTCATCGGTCACCTCGCGATCACCGATGAACAGACGCATGCCTGCCGGATCCGGAAGGATCGTCAATGGAAACGACGCGAGGAAGTGCTGGAGTTCGCGATGGTTGCCGGTGGTGATTCCTGCCGCGAGTGCTGCCAGAGCCACCGCTCGATACATGGCTCCCGTATCCAAAAATGCAAAATTCAGGGTCCGTGCCACGCGGCGCGCTACCGTGCTCTTCCCTGCTCCGGCGGGTCCATCGATGGCCACGACATCGATCGGTACGGATGCAATCAATCCCATCGATGTCCCCTTTCATCGTGCTTGTGTCGGAAGACCAGCCGAATCGGCCATCCCTCGAAGGGATAGACCGACCGGATCTGGTTCGCCAGAAACCGGCGGTATGAGAAATGAATTTCACTGCGCGTGTTCGTAAAAAGCAGGAATGTCGGGGGACGCTGATTAATCTGCGCAGCGTAATAGAACCGGATACTGTGCCGGTTATCACGCCGCGGTGGTGGATGGATGAGTTGGGCATCATGTATGATCTTGTTCAATCGAGATGTTGATACATCAACCGCTGCCTGGGCGATTACCTCGTCGATCCGTGGCAGCACCTTCTGCACATTGTGCCCCTCCAGAGCCGACATGACCATGAACGGTGCCCACGGCATACTCACATACGCGTCACGCACCTCCTGCTCCAGCCGCTTGTGATCTTCCGACGTTCGGCTCGTCAGGTCCCATTTGTTTCCAATGATGATCACCGATTTTCCCGCTTCGATGATGTAACTGGCGATCTTGGTGTCCTGCGCCGTCACACCTTCCTGGCTGTCGAATAGCAACAACACGATATCGCTGCGTTCGATGCTGCGTCGGGCCATGATCGCCGCGATTTTTTCGAGTTTTTCACGGGTTCTTCCCAGGCGTTTCAGGCCTGCAGTATCGATGAGTCTGTACCGGCGTCCCTGATAGGTGATGATGGAATCGACGGCGTCGCGGGTCGTTCCGGGAACATCGGTTACGATATGGCGCTCGGCTCCGATGATGGAGTTCAGAAAAGAGGACTTGCCGACATTGGGACGGCCGATGACGGCGATTCGTGTTTCATTGGCCTGGGGAATGGTCATTTCAGGATCATCGTCCCGGATGTTGAGCCACTCACCGAGCCGTTTCAGCAAAGAGAATATATTGATGTTATGTTCCGCTGAAACCGGCAGTGGATCACCGAATCCCAGACGATAGAAGTCCATGATTTCGGGTGGTGATTCGTCGGAATCGACTTTGTTGGCCAGCAGAATCACCGGTTTTCCGCTGCGTCGTAAGCGCTCCGCTATTTCCGTGTCGCCCGGCAATATACCGGCACGGACATCCACAACGAACAGGCAAATATCCGCTTCGGATATCGCTATCAACGATTGTTTTTGCGCTTCGTCTGCGGGTTTGCTGTCGATTACCTCGGCATCGATTCCGCCGGTATCGACCAGGATGATCGACCGGCCGGCCAGAGTCAGACGGCCTTCCTTCCGATCCCGGGTCACGCCCGGTGTGCTTTCGACAATAGCATCGCGGGAACGCGTCAGCCGGTTGAACAACGTCGATTTCCCGACGTTGACCCGTCCGACGATAGCCAATCGTATATCTCCCATCTGCGCCAAACCTCCCATCCGAAGCCGAGCGGAATTATTTATCCGGTGGCTGGATCACATCGATGATCTGACGCGTCAACGTCAGGATTCCATCATGCAGCACGGCATCCATTGCCCGGGGTGTCACCGGAAAGGGCTTCCGATGGATACCGAATACCCGCAATCGGGGCACGGAATGCCGAAGAACCAACGGGTCGAGCGTCAGATCCGTCCGGGTTCGGCAATCGTGGATCCGTACACGGATATCGGCTCGGATCGGCTCGCGGGCGATTCCGAACACACGGGGACCCTCACGAAGGGCCGCTTCATCACGGCAAACACTCTCCACCCGTCCATCAATCAACCAGGCGATCATTTCAGTTTCGAAATACCGGCCCAGAAGCATCCGGTTTTCCCATGTGACAGGCAAATTCTCACTGGTTCTCTCCCCGATCTCCGGTATGTCGATATCCCCGATTCGAAGCTTTTTCCGGATCATCCAGGCCGCCCGTGCAGCCAGAGCCGGAGCACCGTTGTCTCCATCGGAACCAAACGGCACAATCAGAACCATCGGATTCCGATCCGCCGTCTGCCCGGAAGCAGTCTGCCCGAAAACCGGCCCGCCTCCCAGCCCACCGACAACGACCCAAAATCCGAGAATGATCAAAACCGCAACATACTTCCGCATGGCCTTACTCCTATAAAAATAACCGAAGAGGATCGACCTCTCCGGTTATTAGCACAGCTCGCGTTCAGCGTCTATTCCAATGCGGAGGTTACTTTTTTTGCGATATCTTCACACGCGATGCGGAACAGCTTGTTGGCTGCATCCTCGTCGAAATCTTCGCCGCCCCCGACACCCAGAACATGCAGTTTCATTCCCTTCTTCTCGGCATCAGCACTCTCGGCAAACACGATCTCTCCCGTTTCCGTGTCGATGATCCGGACATCGATGGCGGTGTGATACGTCTTGAGCTTCCCACCGACGCCGAATCCATACCCGCCGACCTGCTTTTCACCGAATGACGAAACAGCACCGGTGATAATATACTTGACACCCAGTAGACCGCCCATCTTCACATACGTATCCGGTGTGGTCAGACCGGATAACGACAGATTTTTCTCCTTCATGATCGCGTCGAGCTTTTCCCGCTCCATGCAGCGCAGCGGCGTTCCTTTGATCAACTCGGTTGTCAATACATCCGCCGCAGCCTGTCCCAACCGCGCCCCCCACCAGTAGTTCGGTGTCTTGTTTTCGAAATCCATGATCGCACACAGTGGTCCGTCTTTGCTTTTCTTTTTGAAATCCAGTGCGGATGCCGATGCGGCCAGGACCGCGACGGCCAGGAAAAGAACGATGAATTTTGTGGTCTGACGTCTCATATCGATGCCTCCTTCATGTAAGAAAGGGTTCACTCCAGCCAATAATGCCGCCTATCATAATCGAAATGACCGGTCAGGTCAAAAGCTGTTCCATCCGGTTAAAAAGCGGTTTCAGCCCTGTGGCCATCGGTACGGTGTGACACACGAGCGGTGATGGTCGAGCCGAATCGCCAATCAGAGCGATCGTGCGAGAAGGGAGACCAGGGCTTCCACCGAAACGAGAATATCGGATCCATCCATCGTTTTACCTGCCTGAAACTGGCCGTCGGGTTCCGGTCCGATGATTCCGGTAGCGATGCAATGGGAAACGGCATCCCATGCGGCGTGCTGCATGCCGATATCCGGCGGGAATGCGATGGCCTGTATGCGGGCGTCATCAGGAATCGTTCCGGCGAATTGCATGATCTGCCAGAACGCGATGGCGAGATCGAGTTTTCGAACCCGTGCTGAGGGCAGAATCCGATGATCGCGGCCGACAGGGATCAAACCCGACGCTGCGGCTTTCAGAAGCGCATCGGAATGATTGGCGGAGTCGATATCGACGATCACCGGCGGCCGGGTTTGCACCGGGAGCACCGATTCGAATCGATCGACC
>JAFGMN010000232.1 GCA_016927515.1 candidate division CSSED10-310 bacterium
CTGTTCCTTCGGGATTGAACAGAACTTCGTTGATGATGGCACCGCTCCGGACAGTTGGTGTAGGGGTGGGTTCAGTTGGTGTTTCGGTGGGTGATGGAGTAACGGTCGGGGTTCCGGGGCCGGTCGTCGGTGTATCGGTGGGTGGTGGGCTCGGGGAGACGGTTGGGGTGATGGTCGGGGCGATGCAATTAGTCGATACGGCTGATGGCAGGCAGGCCTCCCAATCGGCCGAGGTGTTACCGTCTTCGCCATCGGGATAGCGGTTCAGGGAGTATCCTTCATCGGCATCCGGGACAAAGTCATCCTCGAGCCAGATTCCAGCGCTGACGGCAAGATTCTCCCAGGTCTGGTCACCGGCACCGTATTGCATGAAATCGACGATGGCTTCGATGGTATGGGATGGTTCGGTAAACAGCGTCACGCTGCCGGCTGTGTTCCCCATGTTGCTTGATGGACCGGCGAACAGTTCGGTCTCGGTATCGTCACCGGTGGCATTGATGTGGATGATGACCCGTTGCTGGGCGGCCAGGGTGAACGATGGAAATACATAATAGTCGGCGGCATCGGGTTTCAATTCCCATCCGGTCAGTGCCACGGCATTCGCAGAAATGTTCAATAATTCGATCCATTCCAGCCCGGTATCGCTTCCCATCGGATCGTAGAAAATTTCATTAATGATGACGGATGCAACAATCGGTGTCGTTGTGGCGGTGGGTCCGGATGTGGGTGTATCAGTTGGTGGACCGGATGTCGCAGTGGGCGTGTTTGTGGGTGGAGCGGGTGTTGTGGGGTGCTGTGTGGGAGTGAAAGTTGGGGTTTGGGTTGGCGGAACGACAGTACCGGTGGGGGTGTTTGTGGGTGGTGTGGCAGTGGCAGTCGGAGTGTTTGAGGGTGGAGGTGAGGTTGTAGGATGCAGTGTCGGGGTAGATGTCGGTGGGGAGGTTGGGGAAGGCGATACCGTGGGTGTGGCGGTTGGAGCCGGTGAGCAGTTCGGTTCCAATGGGCTGGGATTGCAGGCGGCCCAATCCGTTGAAACATTGTTGTCTTCACCATCGGGGTCGAGATTCACTGACAGACCTTCATCGGCGTCAGGAACAAAATCGTCAGCTGTCCAGATTCCGGCAGTGACCGCCGCTGATTCCCATTGTTCACCGCCGTCGCCGTATTGCATAAAATCGACGATATTGGTCGTGGTGTGCTCACCACTGAACAGGGCGACACTGCCATGGGTGTTCCCCATATTTGCCAGCGTCCCAGTGAAAAGATCCGTCGGCGTATCATCACCATCGGCATTGTTGTGAATCACAACCCGACTCCCCGGATTTAATATGAACGAAACGAACGCATAGTAGTTCGAATCCGCCAGTTTCAATTCATATCCGTCGAGAACGACCGCTTCTCCACCGGCATTCATCAGTTCAACGAACTCGAACCCCGTATCGCTGCCCATCGGATCATACAGGATCTCGTTGATGACTACTTGAGCCCATGATACCGCAGGAACCAAGATCCACAGGCTCGCGATCCATCCGATTACCATGCGCTTCGGCTTCATCGATATCCCCCTGTTGTACCGGTATCGGCTTCGTAAACCGATTGACCATGATGCTGAAAATAGACTATTAAATCACACGATTTCATCAATGAGCTTCTAGCAGCCGGCATGGAAAATGTCAATTTTCGGATGGTTGACGCTTCATTGATGGATGCATATAATTTGAGCTGGTTCGCAATACCATTTCCAGAACCTTGGATTGTATTGCGAAGAGATTTTCTTCAATCGTTTGGAGGCCCTATGGTTTTCTTCAACTACGCGTCCATGGAAATGTCCGCTAAGATCGTGTACTACGGCCCTGGCTTGTGCGGTAAAACCACTAATTTGAAATGGGTCTTCGACCAGATGCCCAAAAAACGGCGGGGGGAAATGGTTTCTCTGGCTACCGAAACCGATCGGACGTTGTTTTTTGACCTGCTGCCGCTGAAGCTTGGAAAGGTGGGCGATTTTTCTACACGAATTCAGCTGTATACCGTACCGGGGCAGGTTTTTTATAATTCAACTCGGAAGTTAGTTTTAAAGGGGGTCGATGGAGTGGTGTTCGTTGCGGATTCGCAGGAGCCCATGCTGGACGCGAATATTGAGAGTCTCGAGAACCTTCAGGAAAACCTGGCGGAGCAAAAGCTTAATCTGCGGAAACTGCCGTGGGTGATTCAGTATAACAAGCGAGATCTTCCCGGGATTCTTCCTGTCAGTGTATTGAATCGGCATTTAAACTTCATGGATGTACCCTATTATGAATCGGTGGCGGTGAGCGGCGAAGGAGTCATGGAAGCGTTACTCGGGATTGCCTCTCTAACGCTCCGGCACCTGAAGAAAAAAGCCGGCGAGAGTATTTCCGATGATGATGAGCAGCTTCAGATGGTCAAAGAAGAGCTGATGCGGTCGTTCCAGGGTGAAGAGATTCCGGAGATACCGGCTCCGAAAAAGAAGAAGGAAAAAGAAGTGATTGAAATCGCTCCCGAGCCCGAAGAGGCGATTGTCTTTGCGGACGATTTTGATGGGGACATGTCAGCAAGTGAGGAAAGCGCCGAACCGGTTTTCGATGAGGATGAATTGTTTGATGTGGATTCCCGTGCGGAGCAGAAGACGACATTCATGACGCGACAGGATCCGATGGAAAGTTTGGGTGTGGATCGGGTGAAGGTCCAGATCAAATCGCCGCAGCCGATCCATGTGACAGCCGAGTCTGATGATGGCGATGATGACGATGTATCGGAGGGAGCGATTGTCGACAAGGAAATCACGCACAAGCTCCATATCCCCATCAAAGTGATCAAGGCTGAGGATGTATCGCATGTCAACCTTACACTGAAGCTTGAGATTGAGTGTGTGCTTCAGACGGAGACTGTAAAGAAGCAGGAATCGAAAGCGGAGAAGCTGGCGTCCAAAGCGCTAGAGGATTTTCTGCTTGGAAAAAGCAAGAAAAAGAAGTGATCCAAGGAGCGAGAGCGGTATTGAGAAATAAGACTTTCATCAAATGGATTGGCTGGGCGGTTGTCGTTGTCGGTATTTTGCCGATGGTTCGAGCGGATGTCTATGTCTGGTTAGATCAGACCAGTATCAAGCATATCTCCAACGTCAAACCCAAGTGGTGGACGGATGACATGGATCAACTCGATCCGGGAACCGTCGTTGCGCCAGTTGACGAACGGATCACCCTCGGTGTGTTTATCGGAGATACTGAAAACAAGAAATTTCATTGGCCACTGTGTGAGCAGATTTACAACCAACAGGGGCTTCTTGCCATACCCGAGCATAAACGGGTCTGGTTCAAAACATTTGAAGAAGCGATCGCCCAGGGATATTATGCGTGCGATCACTGTAAACCATCTCCGGATGGTCCGGATTATAAACCAAAAACTCCATAGGAGTCGGCGATGAATCATTCTCATCAGCACCCGTTCTGGAAGTGGATGGGTATTCTTCTTGTCATCATTTTGGGTCTGCTGGCCCTGAAGTATATTTTGTTCCCGGTGATCGGATGGCTGGGAGGAATCTTGTGGTCTGTTGCAGGCTTCCTCGCGGTGATTCTGAAGTTTTTCATCTTCATTTTTCTGTTCATTGCCGCCCTTATCGGATTACTGATGTTGGCGGCCTGGATCATTCGTCAGTTCATGGAATGAATTGACGCAAAAGATGAAGTCGGTAGTTCGAAAAACAGACCTCAGCGCATAGGAGGATTATTATGAGGACATGTGTGCTTTTTCTGACGGTGTTGACTCTGCTAACTGGACCGGTGGGCGCAAAGCATGACTCCGTCAACAATCCGTTCAATCTGGTTCCCGGAAGGGATTATGTTCCAGGGCAGATTGTCGTAAAACTTGTTCCTGAACTCCGGCAGCAGAATGCCAATGCGGCAGACGTCCTTTCCGAGTGCAAAGCGGGACTGCTGCAGGAATTGCCCGCAATTGGATGGCAGGTTCTTGCCATTCCGGAAGAAGAACCGTTCAACGTTCTAAAAATGGTCGAACGGCTTCGGGATGATCCCCGGGTTGAGTATGTCACGCCGAATTACATTCGACACCTGGCGGCCTGGACGCCGAATGATTACTTCTACACGGAAGGTCACCTCTGGAACTTTGACATCATCGGGATGCCTGATGCATGGGATATGGATACATCGGCACCCTTAAATGGGGGCGATCCGGAAATCGTTGTCGCGGTAATCGATTCCGGTGTTGCTTACAAAGATTATGTGGATACGATCTCGTTTCCGGGAACATCGGTAATCCATGCTAAAGCACCTGATTTGTCCCTGACGAATTTTTGGATCAATGAGGATGAAATTCCAGACAATGGAGTGGATGATGATGGCAATGGTTATATCGATGACCGCGAAGGGTACAACTGGCCATATGCATCGCCCTATCCATGTGATGACAACGAACACGGCACGCATGTGACCGGAACCATAGCCCAGTCGACGAACAACAATCCATCGGGAATCGAGGATGAGTTCAGTGCTGCGGGGATGGCGTTCAATACGACGATCATGCCACTTAAATCCGGGGGTCAGAACGGCAGCTCTGCAATGAGCGATGTGGCTGCCGCGATCCTGTATGCCGCCGATAACGGGGCCCATATCATCAATATGAGCCTGGGTTCGGGTGGTGTCGGTGAGTATTCGGGTGACAACGCTGAAGGGGAAGCTTGTGAGTACGCATATGATGCGGGTGTCCTGATCTTCTCCTCCACGGGAAACGATGCCGATTCGAGTGGATGGTCATCGGAATTCAATGGTGTCGGTTATCCTGCAGCCTATCCGTCTGTTGTTGCCGTTGGAGCGACGAACAACATGACGACACCGGGTGATCCGTCAACGGAGATTCAGTCGGAATTTTCCCAATATGGATATACGGCGGAGTTACTTGCGCCCAGCGGTTCATATTATTCCGGCGATTACGACAACAGCGGCCGGGTGGATCTGACGTTCCAACAGACGATCAAGTCCAAGAATTGGCCGGATTTGTCGCAATTCAAGATCAAGGGTTTCGCTGGAACATCTATGGCGTCACCTCACGCCGCAGCCCATGCCGCCCTCCTGATGGCGTATGGTAAACAGATGGGCTGGTCTCTGAACCACGATGATTACCGCAACATGATGGCGGCTTCCGCTGTTGATCTTAACGCTGCTGCTCGTCCCGGATATGATTATATCTACGGTTTCGGACGCATCGATGTGCCTGCATCCTTTACCGTTGATCCCGACCCATACCTCGTTGTCCGGGAAGCGAGTGTCTTCGAAGCGGATGGGCAGGGCAATGGCAACTATCGGCCGGAAGCCGGTGAGATGGTCAGCATGAAGGTGGATCTGATGACGATGTTTGGTGGCGCGACCGGGATCGAAGCCACGATTACATCATCCGATCCGATGGTCACGGTGCACACATCCACTATCAATTATCCTGACATCGGCCGGCACGATCGCGCGGAACCGCTCAATACCGTGCTGTTGACAATCAATCCATCCTGCCCGCTTCATTATGAAGCGGCATTTCAGGCACAGGTCGGCTGCAATGAGGAAGCAAACCGCAGTTATACATTTCATGCCTTGCTGACTCCCGCCCGGGTTATGTTCTGGAAAGATGATCGGTTTGGCGGAAACAGCAAGTGGCAGGATGAACCAATTCGTCAGGCACTCGATGCCGCGGGGATCGATTACGATCTGTATATCACAACCCCCAAAATTACAGCCGATGTCGGCGAACAATTCCGGTATCCGTGGGAACCCCTCGAGTTCACAAAGCTCCCGACATTCGAAGATCTCCGAAAATACGACGCGGTGATCTGGTATGTCGGCCAGAACGGGTTGTCAAAAAAGGAACTGGCAGGGCAAACCCTTCCGCAGGTTGTGCAATACCTGGAAGGTGGCGGAAACATGTTCATAACGGGACATGAACTCGTGTACAACATGGCTCAACCGCCGGCAACGGGCGATCGCGTTGTCTGGCTCGACCCGGACGCCACTCCGAATCCCGACGACGTCAACGAATACAATGCCTGGTTCATCTACAATTATCTCGGCGTTGCCGCTATCGACCATGATAACTGGTACGAAACAGTGAAAGGTTCTGTCGGCGATCCCCTGACCCGGGGCTTGAACCAGACGATGGATCTGATGGTGTACAATAAAAAACTGGATTACAATTGGTGGCCGGATAACCTGGTGCCGCGAGATACCGCAATTCCGTGTGTGTATTCCGGTCCCCCGGTTCGTCCGGGCGATGATTACACTGATGCCCAGACCTCGTTTGACAGTGATCAACCGACAAAAACAGCTGAACGATCCTGTGCTGTGCGCTGGGACAATGGGTTCCGGCTGGTCTTCTGTGCTTTCCCTGTGGAAGCCATGGAAAATCCCGGTGAACTCGTCATCCCCATGGTCAATTGGCTGCTTACCGGTCAGGAAACGGCATCGGAGATCCTCGTGAAAATCGATACCGATTATCGGCGGACAGCATACAACAGCGACATGGATCCGCCGTATGGCGATCCATTCGATCTCCACGGTTATATCTTCAATCCCGGCAGCGACGTGCAGGCCCAACGTTGGATGTTGATGCAAATCTTCGATATGTTCTGGGTATGGCCGACATGGCAGAACCTCACGGAAGGATATGCGTTTGAGAATGTCACCATTCCTCAGGGGCATTCGTATCAGGAATTCCTGGTTTTTGAATGGCCGCACGTTGATAGCGAGTTCGACAATATCTTTTTCTGGTTCGCTCATCTGACACCTACCGGGCAGCTTCTGGGAACATTCGACTTCTGTGAAGCGGGATACTATATGGTTCCCTGATTCGGTGGCTGAAACACCGGCAAAATAACTGAGCGGTGGATCCGGATTCGTATCCGGATCCATTTTTTTTGAATGATTGAAACGATCCACCTTTGTCCATGATTTGTTGCGATCGCCGGACACGGCGATTTTTTCCGGGTTGACGGTTCTGGGGATTTCCCGGCTCATCGTGATGTCGCCAACCATTTTTTTCATGGATTTCAGACATTACCGCCTGCCTGAACGGGCCGCGGCGGATAAACGGTATCGCGATTCATGATCAATTGGCGACAGCAGCGGGTTTTTCATGAGGGGATGTTTGAGTCGATCGGAGGGTGATTGTATGATGGAACATGTCGATGACTTCAACCCCGGGAGAGATGAACATGAGTCATACACTTGTTTTGATTAAACCGGATGCGGTGAAACGAGGATTGATCGGACGGATTATCACACGATTCGAAGACGCCGGTCTGCGGGTATCCGCCATGCAGCTGTTTTCTCCACCCGATCGCTGTCATATCCTGAAACACTATGAAAGCACTGATTCCTGGTTATTCAATGTGGGTAAAAAAACCCTGGAAGACTATGCCGCTGCGGGATTGACCCTGGAGGAAGTGAAGCGGGACTATCATGGTGTAACGGAAGAACTCGATATTGGTCATGTGGTAAAACAGCGCCTGGTTGATTATTTAACCCATGATGCCGTTGTTGCGATGGTTGTGGAAGGGAACATGGCAGTGGAAAAAGTCCGTCTTCTTGTGGGATTTACCATTCCGGCTAAAGCTGCTCCAGGAACCATCCGGGGTGACTTCGGTTACGATTCTGCTGTAAATGCAGCTTCTCACGGCAGATCCATCGAAAACCTCGTCCATGCATCCGATTGCGAGGAATCCGCCCGCAGAGAAATCGAGTTATGGTTTGGGAACGAGTGTTGACGAAATCACTCTGCGGTATCCGATGGCCGCACGATTACGGATTAAAATCGGAATTCTCCTTTTAACTGGTTGTATCGTATTGATTCCATGGCTGGGATTTCTTGATCCAGGGTGGATCCAGATCCTGGCGATGGGGGATTTTATTCTGATTCTCTTCTATCGTTTTCGGATGATTCGGGAAATCAAAGTTTCCCGTTCAGGCGTATCGGAAACGCTGGGCCGGCGCTGTTGGGAGTGGTCATGGGATGATGTGTCGGAGATCAGGGAGACCCGTGCGACACGTATCGGATCGGTTCCGGGGCGGCGGTTAAGCATTGAACATGAATCCACGCATGATATGAGTGTGGACGATGAAATGCCCGGATACGATGACGTCGTGACCATTATTCGGGCGGTATGGGAGGATGGAGAGAAGCGGCGAATCCGGATTCAGACAACACCGTTCTTTCTGTTTCGGTATTGGTGATGATGGCTGTTTACCGGTCGGTTTCGATAAAAAAGCACTTCAGGTAATCGGTCCCTTCGACATTCGCGAGGATGGGGTGATCCGGTGATTGACCGCCGACTCGAAAAATGCGGCCGGTTCGTTCGGCTTGCTTCAAAGACGTTGCTGCCACGGTCATAAAATCCGGGCGGCTGACGTGGAATGAGCAGCAGGATGTGACGAGAATGCCTTTCGGAACGAGGGCATTCAGCGCCAGCGTGTTGATTTTAATGTAATTGGCAAGATTTCGCATGGCCCGATGGGACCCCCGCACAAAGGAAGGGGGGTCCAGAAAAATGAGATCGTATTGATCCGAGGTATTTCTTAGAAACGAAAATGCTTCGTCATGGATGAAATCGATACGATCTGAGCACTGATTCAAGCAGGCGGTTTGCCGCCCAAGCTGAATAGACGGATCGTGGATATCGACAGCCGTGATCCTTTCTGCTCCTGTGCGGGCGGCACGAATACTCAGTGCGCCTGAGAAACAGAAAAGATCAAGGATACGTTTGCCGGAGCAGAGAGAGGCTGTCATTGCGCGGTTATCGCGATGATCCAGAAAAAAACCGGTTTTATGACCGTGAACGGTGTCGATATAATGCGGCAAACCATCTACATGTGCGGAAAATGGGCCGGGACAGGATCCGCGTGCGACGGTTCGATACAGATCGAGTCCTTCTTTTTTTCGTGGGAGGCTGTCGCAGGCCAGGATGATCGCATCGGGTCGAACAACCGTTTCCACGCTGTCAAGGATGGCCTCGCGATAGCGTTCGAGTCCGGATGTTGTGATCTGGATGACGGCGATGGAGCCGAACACATCGACGATCAATCCGGCGATATGATCGGCTTCGCCGAAAACAAGTCGGTATGAATCGCCGGGCGGATAGAATCGGCGGCGAAAGGTTAGGGCGGATTCAAGCAGAGCGGTCCAGAATTCGGAATCGATGGGGTGAGTGTCGAATGACAGCACGCGCAAGGGTAGTCTGGACCGGGTATTAAAGTATCCAGTGCCGGTGACCGTGCCTTCCGGCAGTGCAATTCGAACCGGATCGCCGGGTTTCAGGCCAGTGGGTGCATCGGCGATGGTGTGATCCGGATAGGTGTAGTGCTTTTCGAGCCAGAGTGCGTAGCCGGAGCTGCTCAGGCGAACAATGGGAAGAGTCTCCACACGAGTCCTTGTGTTTCGGTTATTTCGGCGAGTGATCAGGACAGGGTTTTGCCGATTTGGTACAGGCGATCAATAAATGTTTCAGCGAATGCGCTGGTCGGAAGAATCGTACCCAGGATCCGGCTGCCGAGTTCAGCAATTTCATTCATGGGCAGGCAATAGATCTGGACCAGGAAATCGTTGCGGAATCGGGAGACATCGGGTTGAACGTTTTTATTGGTTTTGATGACGTCGCTAATGAAGCCGGCCAGCGTTTCGAAATGGTGTTCCTTCATCCCATAGCGGGTCATTTCCTGAACACCCATCCGCAAACCGCTGGAAGACAGGAATGTTTCGTCATCGGGCAGTGCCTGGTAATTGCAGATGATGTTGTTATTTTCGAGTCTGCGAGCGATTTCCTGTCCATCCCCGTATTGAGCGGTTCGAAGAATGACCTGGTGGGTTTCGGTGTAGCCGTCTGCGGGGTCGCCTTCCACTGTCATCCCGGCCTGTACCAGATAGTGGGCGAATGCTTTTGCATTCGCACGGACCTGATTTTGGAAGTCGGTTTTGAAATGATTCATTTCGTATGTGGCCATCAGCAGTGCGAGCAGAGTACCCAGATGGTGATTTGATGTCGAACCCGGGAATGCTCGGCTTTTCACTTCGAGCCAGGCTTTTCGGAATGGCGTACCTTTATCCATGCTGGAAGCGATGACACCGCGTTGCGGACCGAAAAATGTCTTGTGTGTCGATCCGGTAATCACGTCAGCGCCTTCAGCAAGCGGTGCTTGAAACGCGCCGTACAGCCCGAGAACATGCGCCATGTCATACATGATGACCGGGCGGTTATCCCACGATTTGACTTCGTCAAACAACTGCCGCACCGGCTCCTGACAGATAAACATGCTCTTTCCGAAGATCACCAGGTCCGGACGATGCTCCCTGACAAGTTCTAGCAACCGCGGAACATCGATCTTGTATGGATTGTCCTTTAATACCGGAAAATTGACACAGTTCTCCTTGCCGGTAGCGGGGTTCGGCGCGACATAATTATACAACGCTCCCATGGGCTGACTCGATAAATGCCCACCTTTGCCAAGGTCATTGTTCATCACACATCGCATCCGCTGGAAATCGGTCTCGTCCCGCATGTTGACAAATTTTGTGACGGCCTTGAACACGATTTCATTGGCCATCTGACCCGAAATCGGCCGCAATTCAGCCTGCGTGCATCCGAAAAACGTGCATATCGCTTCCCGCGTTTCCTCTTCAACATCGCGGATGAAATCAATCCCCTGATAAAAATACACCTCGCTGCCTTTCATCGTCCGGTGCTCAGCATACCGGCCGGAAGGATCGGCGATCTCACACAACTTGACCAGCAGACTGGGAGTGGTTTCCGAGGGAATCAGATTGACACAGTCGTGCTGACGCCACCGGTTATTCCTCTCGATACGATCGACAAGGCCCTTTACACTTTGACGTAATGCATTCATGAAAAAACCTCCTGAAAAACAACTCGAAAAAAACGCCAGGATGCACCATATCGGGTCAGGCTATTGAAATCAACGGAGAGATCAGGGACAGAACCCGTGGTATCGATCACCAGGCTGGAGAATCCGTGTATCATGTCGGGGAACGGATTCCCCGTTCGGGTCATTTTTATCAATTTCTCGGTCTATAGAAAATTGAATATTTCTCCTCAGAGACATTGGCATAATAATTGCTACATTAAAAAGATGTGAGTTCATCCAATACTCACCCTTTCCTCCCCAAAACCCCGGGTTTCCTCCTTTTTCCCGGGGTTTCTTTTTTTATACGCAAAACGAGGTGCTCGTCGACGGGAACGAACACCTCGATACGGAATGATCGTGATGTGAATCAGGCGATATCAACCTCATCGCACAGGTAGACGTCCTGAACAGCGTTGATGATTTGAATTCCTTCATCGACGGGTTTTTGAAACGCTTTTCGACCCAGAATCAGACCCATACCACCCGCGCGCTTATTGATGACAGCCGTACGGACTCCTTGGGATAAATCATTCGTTCCTGATCCACCGCCGGAATTAATGAGGCCAATGCGCCCCATGTAATTGTTGATGACCTGGTAGCGTGTCTCGTCGATCGGATGGGATGTCGTCAGTTGGGAATACACCTTGTCGTGCGTTTTTCCGAATTTGATTGCCCGATATCCCCCGTTGCCCTCAGCTTGTTTCTGCTTAATGATGTCAGCGCCGATGGTCGCGCCGAGATGATTGGCCTGACCGGTCAGATCCGCTGCTGTATGGTAATCCACACCATCCTTCTTGAACTCATTGTTGCGTAAATAGCACCAGAGAATGCAGACCAAACCCAGTTCATGGGCATATTCGAACGCTTCGGATACTTCGATGATCTGCTGCTCGGATTCCGCGGAACCGAAGTAAATCGTCGCTCCAACCCCGATAGCGCCCATGGCGAATGCCTGATCAACCGATGCGAACATGATTTGGTTATGTGTGTTGGGATAACTTAAAAGCTCATTGTGATTGAACTTCAGGATGAAAGGTATGCGATGCGCGAACCTGCGGGATACCGC
>JAFGMN010000233.1 GCA_016927515.1 candidate division CSSED10-310 bacterium
ATCAGCTTCTGCCGAATCTGGTCTTCCACCTCCTCCAGCGGTTTCATGCTTTCGTCTTCCTTTTCATCCACGCGCACGATGTGCCAGCCCTTTCGAGACTGAATCGGTCGCGATATTTCACCCTGCTTCAACACGAACACGGCATTGGTGAATTCCACATCCTGACCGACCCCCTTCACATACCCTCCTTTGTAGAGGTAGCCGAGACTGCCGCCCTGCTTACTGGTCTGAATATCGGTGGACCGGGTTGCGACCATGTGCTCAAAGGCGGTTCCTCGCTGGATTTCTTCATACACCGTCTCGGCCGCTTCCTGCGTCGGAAGCAGAATATGGCTGATTTTACATCGGGCACGTGCCCGATACTGATCCTGATTGTTCAGATACTCCTTCTGGATGTCACCCGTCGAAACCAGCAGATGACGGGCAATCTCGTCCTTCACCGCATCGAAGGGCCGGTAACCAGCATTCTGTTTCGTAACAAGCTGAACCAGGTGCCACCCTTTGCGGGAATGATACGGTTCCGATACGTCGTTGGCTTTCAAAGCAAAGACCATATCTAGAAATGGTTTGGACTGACCAATCCCGCGAATGAAGCCGTCCCGCCGGAGAACCCCCAGGTCGCCACCGCTTTCCTTGCTGGGATCCGTGGAGTAAATGTCTACGGCTTTTTCAAATGCGATATCCCCGGAATCAATCAGTTTCTTCACCTTCACCGCTACCTCTTCGGTGTCCACAACAATGTGCCGGGCCTGGACCGTTTCTTCGGTGCGAAACGTATCATCCTTGTGTTCCTCGTAGTATGCCTGCATCGTGTCTTCATCGGGCATGGGTCCCTGTGACATTTCTTTCTGGAAGAATTCCGATGACAATATGCGTTCCGTCGCTTCCTGAATCTGGTAGCGGATATCCGGATTATCCCCGTATCCTTTATCCAGGGCGGCGTTCATCATCAGCTTGGTCCGGACAAGCCGTTCGAGTAACTGTTTCTGTCCGTCGATGGTCAGGAAATTGGTCCGTGCATACGGAGGCAACTCTTCGATTTTCCGGTCAATCTCCGATTGATGAATCTCGATGTCTCCGACCCGTGCGATCACGGGATCGTCCTGCGCCCGGCCAACAATGCCAGCTAGAAGCATCACGGTCACCCACAAACCCGTTGTCATTATCGCTTTCACTCCACATTCTCCTTTCCCTGTCTCCGGCTCCATCCGATATGATCCGCCTTCCATATCACGCTCTGCCGGATCAGGCAATCGCGGCAAGCGGGAGCAACGCAATATTAACATATCACTGGGTGATGGAGTTCCCATAAATTTCGCTGGGTTCGTCACCCCGCCAATCGATGACGGGAACGAGGTGATCAGCTGGCGCAACGGAGGGGATCAGCACGTGCTGGCGGGATGATCCAGCGCGTTTTGGATAATATGTGTGGCTTCCTGTTCTGGGATCGCTTTGGATGCGGCGATTTCCGCTGTCAGAAGCTGCAGGGCGGTATCCATCATCCGAGATTCCTTGATTGCCAGATTTTTCCGTTGTTTCAGCCAATAGAGATCCCGAACGACCTCGGCGGTCCGGCTGATGGAGCCGGATTTCAGTTTTTCGAAGTTATCGGTATAGCGATGATGCCATTGCGAGTAATGGTGATCGCTGGGTGCGCGCAGGATATCGATGACTTCCAGCAGTTGGTCCTGGGCAACGACTTTGCGTAAACCGATCCGGGTTTCATTGGCAACGGGAACCATGATCGCGAGGTTTTTTGAGACGATCCGGAGGATATAGAATTCGACGGACTGAGCACCGACGTTCCGGGTTTCGATTCCCTGAACTTCCGCCAGGCCCTGAGTCGGGTAAACGAGAAGTTCGCCCACTTTAAACATATCGCCTCCTTGATCGCACACCGTCGGCGTCAGCAGAACAAACATGTTCTATTGTAGTCGCCGGGTATAAAATTGCAAGATCAACCGGAGCCGTCGATATCTTGCGGCAAAACGGCATTTTTTGCACTGTCTTGTGCGGCATGTGCATGTTTTGCCCGACGATCAGCAAAAACTGACCGACACGTCCACGAAAAGTCAGGCATTATTTTTGCAGCGGAGGAACGCGTTGTTCATATATGATCAGTGAGCGGCAGAGTTGAGGGTGAGGATGGGCGTACAGTCAAATCATGGAAAAAGAGAAAAGATTCTGCTTGTCGACGATGAGCGATCTGTTGTCGACAGTCTGAAAGAACTGCTTTTTCTGGAGGGGTATGAAGTCGATTCGGCGGATTCCGGCGAAGAGGGCATTCTTCGGCTGGAGTCGGCTGGGAACACCAGTCGTTTTTATGACCTCGTGCTGACCGATCTGGTGATGCCGCCGTTGGATGGGATGAAGGTTCTGGAGAAAGCGCGGGAGATCGATCCGGAAATCGTTGTGATCCTGATGACCGGGTATGCCACCATCGAGTCGGCGGTGTATGCGATCCGCAATGGAGCGTATGAGTATTTGTTAAAGCCATTTTTGATTCCCGACCTCATGCTGACCATTGAGCGGGGGCTGGAAAAGCGGCGGTTATTCAATGAAAATCGGCGTCTGATTGAGGATCTCAGGGATAAAAACACGGCGTTGCAGGACACGCTGGCCAAACTCAAACAGGCACAAAATCAATTGATCCATTTTGCCCAGAAACATGCGGTGACGGAAACGGTGACGAATCTTAAGCATGAGATCATCAATCCCCTGACGTCGATCATCAGCCGGGCGCAGTTGATCATGGAACAGAATCATCCGGAGATTGGTGAGGAAATGGTGAAGTATCTCCAGGTAATTCAGACCCAGAGCGTCCGGATTTCGAAGATAGTTGCGAATCTCGACAAAACGATGCAGGCCCCGATGTTGACCATCGAGGATGCGGAAAAGGTTTTGGCGAACACCGATTCCGATGGCAATTGATACCGGCTCAGAACCATCCGATTCATCCCCAACAAACCCGGCCTTCGAATACCTTTTCGGGTCACATCTGTCCGTGGCAGGGGGCCCTGTCAACGCGGTCCTGGCAGCCAAGCGGCTCGCACTCAAATCCCTGTCGATTTTTCTGGCCTCACCGCGCGTGTGGCACCGAACCCTTCCAGATGCCGATCTTGCCGTATTGTTTCGACGACAGGCTCAATCAGCAGGTCTGGTCAGTGTCATCATGCATGCCCTGTACTTGGCCAATCCTGCATCACCCCGCCAAGACCTGCTGGCTCAGACGATCGATGCCGTCACGACGGAACTGACCGCCTGTCATATCCTGGGTATCCCCTGGTTGGTTCTTCATCCGGGCGCTTGCCGGGGATCCGGAATCGCATCCGGCATCCGGCGTGTGGCCCAAACACTTGACGCTTGTTTTGAATCCGTAGGGAGCTGTTCTGCTGGTATTGCCCTGGAAACAACTGCCGGGACCGGTACCACGCTAGGCGGCCGTTTCGATCATTTGCGCGACATCATCGGAACCAGTCGGTATTCGGATAGATTGAGTATTTGTTTAGACACATGCCATATTTTTGTCGCTGGATATGATCTGCGAACGTCGGAAGCCTGGGCGATCACACGGGAACAGATCGAGCGGACGGTGGGTCTGCATCGGATCCGTGTCATTCATCTGAACGACACGCCGGAACAGCTGGGTTCGCAGCGGGACCGGCACACACATATCGGTCAGGGACATATCGGCCGGGAAGGATTTCGTCACATCCTGCTCGATCCCATCTGCCGGACGGTACCCATGATTCTGGAAACCCCAAAAGACAATACCGGATCTCTGGATCGGATGAACATCGCCGAACTGAAAGCCATCACCCTCCTGTAAGTTTTCCCCTGTTGTCAAGAGTCCCGGATCATCGAACCCTCACTTTTACCCCGCCGGATCCCCTCCGACAAACCACAGCCACTTACCAATAAATCGAAAAAACCAGTGCTGGCACAATCCACATATTCAATGGTATTCTTCCGACCATGAAAAGACCGATCACCCTCTTTGTGCTGCTTTTCATCCTTTTCCTGTGGTCCTCCCGGTTGGGCTTGGACGGATACGAAACGGAATATCTCCTCTCAGCCCAGAACCTCATCCTCAACGGCAGTTTTTCGATGTATCCCGAACCCGTTCATGTCGCCGGGGTTCCCGATCGACCGCCAGGGCATATCTGTCTTCCCAGACATAACCTGCTACAGGTGCTGCTGACTGTCCCATTTTTTCTCCTCGGCATGCCACTGAACGGATCGATTCCCGACACAACCTCGGCGTGGTTTGGACTACCGATCGGATCCGTCCTATTCGTCAGTCTGTTGAACCCGGTGCTGACCTTGCTGGCGGTTTGGCTGATCATGTGTATCGGGCACCGACTGGGCTTTTCGGATCGAGCGTCATGGCTATCAGGCGCACTGTACGGCTGTGCAACAATGGCCTGGCCGTATGCCGGCATCGGCATGGAACCGCTCCAGACCGCGATGTTTCTGCTGAGTTTCCTGTTATATCTGCGCCTGCGTGACGCCCCGACACCATCCAACACCCTGTGGTTTGCACTCGCCATCGCCGGTCTGATGCACACGAAAATATCCGCCCCTCTGCCGGCTCTACCAATTGCCGTTACCGGCCTGTTCACGGTGTGGAATCAACCGGGCCGCTTCCGGAGCCGTATCGGGAGAATTGCGCTGTTCTGCCTTCTCCTGGCATGCGCCACCATTCTCTGGTTTGGTCTGTATGCCTATCGTAAGTCCACCCAGTATACTCCCGGCTTTTTCGATAATGTCCAATGGCATCTGATTCCCCGAAACGGGGTTGGTTTCGTGGTCAGTCCCGGAAAGAGTCTGTTCGCGTACAATCCGATCCTGTTGATCTATCTTGCGGGTATCCCGACATGTGTTCGCCGATTCAGGGCTCCCTCCATCGTCCTGATCGCGACCGCTTTTTGCATCGCGTTGCTGATTGCCCCCTGGGATTGGTCACTCATCGAAGAGTGCTGGGGCCCCCGGTATCTCATGCCGATCATACCAATACTGCTCATTCTGGGGTTGCCAATCGTCGATCGGCCCTGGCGGAAGACTTCCTGGATTGGATTCCTGGCGCTGGTCATGGTCTCCATGGCTGTGCAGATCCCCGGTGTTTTGTATCCGAATGCTAACATTCTGCAGTATTCTCAGAACAGCGATATCCCCGTCGTGGATCTGACCACCTGGACCCCTGACCTCTCCCCCATCGTCGTGGGATGGCATTTGACAGCGAATAAAATAAGGGAGAGTGTTGGAATTCCAATGGTTCCGTACACATGGAGCCATTATCGCGGAATTGTGGGCCACGGTACCAAACCCACGGTAACGACATTCACCGACCACGGTAAAAATCGGCCATTTACCCTGCCTTTTCTACTGGCCCGGTATGTCCAAAAGCAACGAGATGCAGCCGCTTCTCCGGACGGACATCCGTCGTCGCGTCATGACATCCCGTGGATTTTTCC
The DNA here is from genome assembly GCA_016927515.1 of candidate division CSSED10-310 bacterium. Lineage (GTDB taxonomy): Bacteria > CSSED10-310 > CSSED10-310 > CSSED10-310 > CSSED10-310 > JAFGMN01. The sequence goes on from JAFGMN010000233.1 coordinate 5,475, forward strand.
TCTCTGGTTCTTTGTTACCCTTTTCCTTCTAATTCTTCTGCTGTCCATCATCGGCCGGCAGTTGGGAAAGGATTCGCCTGTATGACGGATAAAATCGCAATCGGTGTCAGCACCTGCCTGCTGGGTAAAAACGTCCGGTATGACGGGGGCCACAAACGGGATCCCTACATCATCACGATCCTGGGGCAGTTTTTCCGGTTCGTTCCGGTGTGTCCGGAGGTGGAGGCCGGGTTTCTCGTTCCCCGGGAAGCGTTCCGGCTGGTCGGCGATCCGGAATCTCCCCGGCTCATGACACAGAAAACCGCCATCGATTACACCGATCTCATGAATACGTGGGCTACCAATCGGTGTCATCAGCTGGAAACGGAAAATCTCCGGGGATTCATCTTTAAAAGTAAATCACCCAACAGCGGGCTATATCGAGTCAAGGTGTACACCAACAAAGGCATGCCGGTCCATGCCGGCACGGGATTGTTTGCCCGGGTTTTTACACAGCGATTTCCGTTAATTCCTGTTGAGGAGGAGGGACGGCTGAATGATCTGCCGATCCGGGAGAATTTTCTCGAGCGCATTTTCGTCTATCATCGTTGGCTGCTCTTCAAAGCCGCGCACTCGCCCAGGGGATTGGTGGAATTCCATACGCAGCACAAGTTGCTGTTGATGTCCCATGATCTTCCGGGCTACCGTGCCTGCGGCACACTTGTCGCATCCATCAGGCAGCAGCCATTTGATGCCATCATCCGCCAGTACGAACAGCTTCTGATGAAGACATTGGCATACCGGGCGACGATTCGTAAACACATCAATGTCATGCAGCATATCATGGGTCATTTTAAGAAGCATTTAGACAGCGATCGCAAGACGGAGCTTCTGGAGTTATTTGCATCGTATCGTGATGGGCTTATCCCGCTGATTGTCCCGATCACCATGCTGAACCATTATGTGCGGCGGTTTGACGTGGGCTATCTGAAGGATCAGGTCTATCTGAATCCGCATCCCATGGAGCTGAAGCTGCGGAATCACGCGTAGAACGACAACGGGGAGATCGCGCGATAACTCAACGAGAACGAATCCCGAGTTTATCGCCGTATCAGACCCAGCAGAAGAGATACACCCGCCAAAAGCAGAATGAGCCCGGCGGGTCCAGTTGCCGGGATCGGCGGCGGCGGCGGCGTCGGTGACACCGTGGGAGCTGGAGTTTCCGTGGGTGCCTGGGTCGGTATCGGTGTCGGCGTCACCGCTGTATCGGGATATCGAGCACAATAAATACCCGAATCGGCACCATTCCGGTAATCCGGCCAGACCACAATCCGTGTGTCTGCATAGACTCCGGAACCCACCGCTACGCCGCTGGACACACCTGTACCAGTCCCCTGGCGCGCGGGATCAGCTCCGGGTGCCGATACTTCGTCCGGCACCATCCAGACCGCCGGCTGATCAAACGTCGACTCCGTATACACCATGCGGCTGCTTGATGTAGAGGTTTCATCCAGTAATGCAATCCGAAAGCCGCCAATCGTCAATCGGTCGTCTGCCCAGATCGCAGGCATCGTGTTATCACCATCGGTATCGCTGTACACGGTTCCTCGGAAGACCGGATGACCCACGGGGTCAATATCCCATGTACCACCACTTTCTACGATGGCATTCAGATATTGATATGTATAGTGAATGTGAAATGTATCACCGATGGTTTGCTGTGCCGAATATACCACCATCAACGTGGAATCGGTTTGTAACGGGTTGGCCGATAATGCTGCTTCGGCCTCGGCACAGATATTCCAACCCGAAGGAGCGATGGAGAAGATATCCAGATACCAGCTCAGGGATCGGTCGGGAGACAGCGCGACCAGTGTTTTCGCCAAATGGTTCGGATCATTATACTCCGACATACTATAAACACAGAACAGCCGGTCGTTTTCGGCATCGTATTCCATATCCGGCCGCCACATTTCCCATGCATCGATATCGCTGATAAATGCGGCTGATGAACCAAACGATGCCGCATCGGTATCAGAATAAACGGAAAGATAATAGCCGTATTGAGTCAAGACGAACGCGGTAATCAGTCGGCTCCGGGAAGGGTTCGACGGGCGGGGTATCGCTTTCAACCGCGGTAACGCGTAATCATACGACGAATTTCCAAGGAAGTAACTGCTCCAGTCATTTCCAGATCCCAGTTCTTTCCACAGAATGACAACATCATAGGAGGACAGTGTTTCGTCCCCCGCAGAAACGGCGACGGCAATCCGATAGTTCCCGGGGGTTGTTTCCCAGACCTCCACGCTGGGCCGGGCATCAAGCCCACCCAGATATGCCAGAGCGAATCCAGTCGCTCCGCCGTCAATGTTCTCCCATGTTGCACCGCCATCAACGGATTTCCGGACATAAACGGATTTATGATCGACATACCCGGTCACCAATCGATCATCATAAAAGGCACAGTATAGATTGCCGTCCTGTCCAGTGATCACATCGACGTAACCCTGGCTGGAAAACGGATACATGCCATCCCCCGCCACTACCGATTCGATCCAGGAATAATCCGACGTGCGAACGGTCACCGTGCCGTTTTCTTCCACCAGGTTCAGAAGCTGCTGCACACCGGGGCTTCCCCCGGGTAGAAGCGAGTTCGAATCCTTCGCCGGCCCGCCAATCAGACGGGTCATTGCGGCATCACCAGCCACCACATCGCCAGCGAGTGTGTCACCACACATCCATCCTGACGCCAACCCCGACACAACCGCTCCCGCCGGAACACAAAACATAAGTATACAAATCATACCTGCGGTACATTTTAGTATGGATCGCATTCCCCCCCCTTGTCGATCTGTCCGAGAGACCCTGAAAATCCCAGACACCATCACACGCAAAACTACCACAGGTTGTTCAGTGGAGCAACGCGTCAAGTCCCCTTCCGACATCATCAAACCCGATGATCCATTCCACGTTCATCACCCCGCGTGGTTCCAACGTAGCATTTCCTACGACATAAGCATATAGAAACCCTTCCGCCGTATCGATCAGAAAACTCCGGTTTTCACTGTCCGAAGGAATCACCATGTGGAAATCCGGCCGTTCACCATCGTAATCCAGTACGATCGCTTTATCGAATACGAAAGACGATCCGATCCGCGCCCGTCGAAATACACCGGGAACACCGTTGTTCCGGAACCGGACGGTGAGCGGTCGATCCATCGGAGGCATAATCGGTGAAACCACCGTCATCACATAGGCTATCGTCATCGCTTCAGCCCGATTTGTCACGCGCATAATACAGCGAAGCACCGGGAGATCGGGGGAAAGCAGGTATGTGCACGATGTCGCCAGCCCCTGAAATGGTCCCCGACGCGATGAATGGGAGTCGATCCGGATGCCTTCCCAGGTCATTCCCCGTTCGATAATCGGACCCGTCCGACGACCCCGGCCGGTGATCCAGCCGGTGAGACCACTCCGGTTGGTATACAGGGTCGGAGTTATTCCACCGTAATACGGTTTCTCGAATCCCAAAACACCGGAATCGGGAAAACGTGAATCCAAGCATTCCGTCCCATTCCATCGGGTGGCAATCACGTGACTTGGGAATCCCGGTACCAGATCGACCGACAGCGGCCCCTGCGTCATGGTATGGACGATGTACCGTCCGCGTCGACTACGCTCAAAACGGACATTGCCTTTGCCGGCGACAATGACGGGAATCGAGAAAGGAATATCCCATACAGGCGTGTGGATGGTTCCTTTCATCTGCTCGATCCGCGGTAGCAGGTCCGGCCGGTGGATGGGAAAACAAACCTCATGATATCGTTCCATTGAGCGATCCGGAATGTCCCATGCAGCCGCATCGATACCCGCCGCTGGCAAGGCATCGATGGTAAGCGAACACGCATCCGATGATTTCCAAAGGCTGTCGATCCGAAGACGAATCTCTGTATCCTCGGGACCAATGGTCACGGTATCGCGCAGATCGCCGATCATGGGGCGATGCCGGATGCTATCCGGTGACTGATCACCGGCCCGTTGCCATGCTCGCCGCACGATACTGCTGTCTCCGGGGCCTGTATAAAACCAGATACGATCGGCATCGATCCGGCCGCCGGGTTGCAGCCCGACCATGGGCCAAGCAATGGTTGCAACGAAATACGTGCTGAACGTCACATCCGGCGGACGTCGCGGCCAATAGCATCCCACGACATGGTTTTTCCCTTCCAGGGCCAGCCAGAATTCGTTCTCCAAAAAATCGCCATGATGCAGATGATTTTCCGTCTTGACAGGACCGAGCGTATTGAGCCGCAGAACCCGGTTACCAGCAGGAATAGTCGTCCATGCCCGATTTGACATTTCACATACGCGTTGCCGGAACAGGGTGTCGCTGGATACAGCCACCTCAGATTCCAACCAGGCATCCACCGACACAAACGGTGATGCCGTCAACCCAAATGTCTGGATCGTGCGCACACCCGGAATGGCACGGCATGATACCGTCATCTGGATTTGAAGACCGCCAGGCGTTTCGATCAGGTCATACTCCGCGGTACCACTCAAGCCATAATTCGCGAACGGCGGACCGGGTTCGGCAGCCGTCATGCCCATTTGACACCCCATGTCGTCGCGATTCATCAGGATCATCAATCCGCGGTCCCGGGTCAACTGCAAACGATAAAACGCATTGGCTGCAATAATGGCCTCGCCGGTATCGATCCACGTCAGTCGATCGGGAGATTCGAGACCGATCCCGATGTGCTGCGCAGGAATGGAACCGGTCATTCCACTGGTCAACTTCCCTTCGATGATCAATTCCGCGGACCCGGGTTCTCCATCGATGGTAAGCGGAACCGCCCGGGAGCCGCCGGCATCCCATGTCATCGTCACCGTATCGGGCGATATCCGGCGATCACCGGTGACACGCAGTGTCAGAGCAGCAGAGACGGGCTGGTCAACATGATTGGTCAAATTCAGATAGCGCCGGGCACCCGGCGGGAAAAACGCCGTGAATTCCGGAAACACCGCCGCGATCAGTTCACCGGCGTGAAACCCACACCCCATTTCGAACGAACCGGAAGGGTGTTCCACGGTCAGCATTACGAACGGTTCAAGCTCCACTGGAAGCTGCAGATCACGCGGAATACGGGCTTCATACTCACCATGAAAAGCGCTCTCGTCGCCACCCATTTGGACTGTCGCCTCGGCTTCCACTCCCCGGCAACCGGTCACGCGCATGGGAACGGATCGATGCTGGTCTGCCGCGCGGGTGACATCCACGCTGAACATCCGCGAGAAACCTCGCCAGCCTTTGTCATTGTCGGTTTTCAGACAGATCTGGATTTCCGGTGTGGCGATGCGGTACATTTTTTCGGAGTATCGTTCAAATCCCACGTCGACCGGTCCGGACGGTGTTTCGAAATGATAGGGGTAGATCCACATGGCTCCATCTCGATGTTCATCCGGTCCATAGTCCGTCGAACGTTTCAAAGCTCCATACCAGGAAAGTGGCGTAATACAGCCCGTGAGAATCGGGCACTGGAGAACGGCCGGGATAAAATTGATAAATCCGATTTGCGTATCGGGTTTATGAAAAAATCCAATGCGCTTGTAGAGCCCGCAAGCGACTTCGTTCCCGGGCCAGGTGCCGAGTTTCAGGGCGAGGTATCCAAGGCTCGCGGTCGCGTCGATGCAGCGGATCAACAGGGCTTTACCGATGCCACGACCCTGCCAGTCGGGATGCGTGTTGATCAGATTCACATCCATGTGCTCCGGATTCAACGCATCTCTGGCGAACGCACAGTATCCAACAATCCGATTCGATCCAGTCTCTTCCGCCACCCAATGCCGAATCGCGCCCGAGCCGCGCAGTCGCCGGTTGAATTCCTTTACCGGAACATGCATCGGCTGAGGTGATCCCATCGGCCATAAATGCACGGACTCCTGCCACATCCTCATCAATCCGTCCGCATCGTCATCCACGTATTCCCGTATTCGAATCCCGTTCATATCGTCTCCTTCGAGTGAATAATGGTCGCTATTATAGCATATCGTCCGAAAGACAAGAGTTGATCAGCTCCACCATAATCGATGGTTATTATCTCGCTCCGCTATAATCGATTTTTTATTCAGCTCCGCGTCAATCGGCGTTTTTTCGATGGATCCACGACATCAGAGGATGCTCACGTTTAGATTACCAGCAAGCGCCGCCACACCACCGGGGACCCGGCGTTTTCAAACCAGTCGATACCCTCAGAAACCATATCGAACTTCAACCAGTACATGCCCGGCTCTGCCACCGGCGGCAACGCCAAATCAATGTCGATGCCTTCTCCCTCCTTCAGTGTCCGGGACAGAAACGCCCGGGCATAATCCCGATTGATCAACTCCCGCCGCCGATTATAAAGCTGCGCACCAAGCCGGACCAGACGCCGACCCGTGGCCGTGCGGTCATACCACGGCATTCCAGCGCTGTTCTCCACCCGGACCGGAATCGTTTTCGCCCGGTTCCGCCGCATCCATAGACCACAACCCACCGCCTTTGGCCCGATCAACGCGCGATACCGCTTCCCGGGAATTGCGTTGCTGAGATGACTCGTATCCCATATTTCATGATAAATACGCTGCCAGTCCGGCGTGCCGGGTTGATACCGATGGGACATCGCATCCGCGGGATGATCGGTGATTTCCCAGGTCAATCGGTCCACACCGATCTCCGCCGCCATCCGCCGCGCCAGATCCATCTGCGCATCAGCATCGTTCCAATTGAACAGAATGTATCGCCAGTTGATAAACGGAACGTCAGCGCCATGCCGATTGCGAGCCACTACACAATACGCCATCAACTCCCGCACCCGCCGGAAATCGCCGCCGATCCGGTATCGCTCATACGACGCGGGATCAGCCCCGTCCACAGAGAATGTCAATTCGTCTACACCTGCCGCCACCAGCCGGTCGATCTTCGCCTCGTCCAACATCAACCCATTGGTGCTGATATAGAGCACGGGTCGCGGAAACCTGCTTTTGACATACTCCACCATATCCACAGCTTGCGGATGCACAAAGGTCTCGCCATAGTTAAACAGGTCGAGCCGGACGAGGTACGGACCCGCTTCGTCCACCAGCCGCTGAAACAATTCCATCTTCATCATCGGTCGCGATCGGGTTTTTACGATCCCCGAGGCCTTGTTGCAAACGGATTTGTAACAATCCAGGTTACACAACACCGTCGGCTCGATAAACACGCGCGTCATGTGCTCCGGATCCACCGGCCGCTGCGGTGGCACAGCATCCACCGGCAATGGACAGC
>JAFGMN010000234.1 GCA_016927515.1 candidate division CSSED10-310 bacterium
ATCCCTGGTATCGCTTGGCTGGCATGCTTGGCTTACGCTGGCGGTGGTCACGGGTGTCTTTGGCGTTCTGATGGCGACCCGTCTGCCCGCGGACTATGTGTTTCTCGGCAGTTTAATCATTCTCTTGCTGACCGGGGTTCTCTCCACGGAGGATGCGCTGGCCGGTTTCAGCTCGCCCGGTCTTGTCACTGTCGGCGTATTGTATGTCGTCGTGACCGGTCTGCGTGAAACCGGTGGGTTATTCTGGATTTCGCAGCGAATACTGGGTCATCCGAAATCGGTACGGCGGGCTCAGTTCCGGCTGATGGCTCCTGTTGGCATGCTCAGCGCATTTCTGAACAACACGCCGGTTGTCGCACTGTTCATTCCGATCGTCAGTGAATGGAGTCGCCGGATCCGTGTCGCGCCGTCGCGGTTGTTGATCCTGTTGAGTTATGCATCGATTCTTGGAGGCGTTTGTACGTTGATCGGCACGAGTACGAACCTGGTGGTCAACGGTCTCGTGCTGTCCCGGTATGGCGGGGATGGTCTGCACATGTTCGATATCACCTGGATCGGGTTACCGGCAGCACTGGCGGGGATGGGGTTCATTCTGCTCTTTCCCCGTCTGCTGCCTTCGCGGAAGGCATTCGAGGAAATCGTATCGAATCCTCGGGAATACACGCTTGAGATGAAAGTGACGCCGGGAGGTTCCATTGAAAACAAGAGTATTGAATCGGCGGGGTTGCGCCGATTGCCCGGAGCGTTTCTGGCGGAGTTGATCCGGGATGAGCATGTGATCGCCGCTGTTCCGCCCGACGAAATCCTTCTGGCCAACGACCGGTTGGTTTTTGTGGGGAACGTGGAGTCAGTCAAATCGTTATATGGATATCAGGATCTGCATCCGGCTCCGGATCAGATCTTCAAGCTGGACTGTCCGCGCCATCGACGGATTCTTGTGGAAGCGGTCGTATCCAATACGTGTCCTCTCATCGGGACATCTATTCGGGAAGGCCGTTTCCGGTACCGGTATAATGCGGTGGTGGTTGCCGTGGCCCGGAACGGCGAACGGCTTCCGGGACGGATCGGCGATATCGTATTGAGACCGGGGGATACCCTGTTGGTGGAGGCACATGCGGGGTTCATTTCACGGCAGAAGGACACGCGGGATTTCTATTTGGTCAACGAGGTGGAGAATTCCACCCCTCACCGGTTTGACCGAGCGCCGGTGGCGTTCGCGATTCTCGCGGGAATGGTCCTGGCGGCATCGTTGGGCTGGCTGAGCATGCTCCATGCATCCTTACTGGCCGCTGCGTTGATGCTCATTACCGGTACGTGTTCGGCGGCAGCTGCCCGTCGCAGTATTGAATGGGATGTATTGCTGACGATTGCCGCCGCCCTGGGGCTGGGCCTGGCTCTCGAAAAAACCGGAGTTGCCAGCGCTCTGGCAATCTCCCTGCTGAATCTGGCCGGCGGTCATCCGTGGATAGCCCTGGCCATCCTGTATACCGTGACCGGTTTGTTCACCGCCATCATTACCAACAATGCCACCGCTGCGCTGGTTTTCCCCGTCGCGATGAATACTGCAGAACGGCTCGAAGTCAATCCGATGCCGTTTATCGTCTGCATCATGCTGGCTGCCTCCGCCAGCTTCGCCACCCCCATCGGCTACCAGACCAATCTCATGGTATACGGTCCTGGCGGATACCGGTTCAGCGACTATATGCGAATCGGTCTGCCGCTGACCCTCGTCGTCGGCGCGACCTGTGTGTTCCTCGCTCCCCTCGTCTGGCCGTTCTAATTACCTTTATCTTCGAAACCGGATGGCGTTATTTCAGTTCTTTGATCCGCCCAATGTCCATCGTTTTCCCTAACATGATCAGGATGTCGCTTTTCTTGATGATGTATTCAGCAGGGGGAGCCAAGATGACGTGATCCGCGGTCTTTTCCCTGATGGCGATAATATGGACATTGTGTTTCGCCCGAAGGTTCAGATCCTTCAGGCTTTTATTGACAAATCCCTCGGGAGGGGCTACCTGGACCAGATCAAACTCGTTACCCAGAGGGATAAAATCCAATACGTTCGGATGAGATAACCCACGGGAGATCCGGATCGCCATGTCCCGCTCCGGATGAATGACCTCCGTTGCACCGACACGTCGTAAAATCTTCGCGTGATCGTCATCAATGGCTTTCACCAGGATTTTTTTGACACCGATTTCCTGAAGATACAAACAAATCAGAATGCTCGTACTGATTTTAGTTCCTGTCGAAACAATGACGCCATCCATGGATTCGAGGCCGAGAGCCTTCAGCGACTCCCGGTCCGTCGCATTCAATACAATCGCTTCGGTGGAATACGGATCGATGGCCTGAACCCGGATTTTATCGATATCGATAGCGAGAACATCATTCCCCTCCGCAAACAGCGACTTGGCCGCGTGAAATCCGAAATTACCCAGACCAATGACTGCAAATCGTTTCATAAACTGATTACTCCTCAATCAACCGACCATCATGTTTTCTTCTGAATACTCGATACCATTCACATTGCCGGTTCCAGCGAAAATGTATGCAACCGTCAATACTCCGGCCCGGCCGATGATCATGGTTACGATGATTAAACTTTTTCCCCATGCACCGAGATTCGGCGTGATACCCATGCTCAGGCCCACCGTTCCGAATGCCGAGACCGTTTCAAACAAAACGGCTAAAAACGAGCGGGATTGATCGGGTGACGTTTTTCCATACAGGGCGTCTCCAGCAAGAATCAGGAACATGATCAACCCGATGATTCCGATGGATAATAAAACCAATAAAAAGCTCCGCGTCACCGTTTCGGTAGGGATGCTTTTTTTAAACAGACTGACCCGTTTCTTCCGGCGAAAACGATTGATTGTGAATGCTGCAAGAATGGCCAGGGTCGTCGTTTTCACACCTCCACCGCATGATCCGGGAGATGCGCCGATAAACATCAGGAAAAGGCACACGACCAGAGTCGCGGTCTTCAGCGAAGCGATATCGACGGTGTTGAATCCGGCGGTCCGGCATGTAACGGATTGGAATACCGGAATCAGGATTCGGTCCGGTAGCGAATCTGTCGGGTCGGTGCTGTCGCTGCCATTGGATTCGAGCAGCGCGAACATGGCGGCACCGCCCAGGATCAGGAGAACGGTTGTGATGAGGACGGATTTCGTTTGAATGCTTAGCCGCATGGTGTGTCCGTTCTGTTGTGTCATGGCGGAACGGATATCGTAAATGACCGGAAATCCGATCCCGCCGAAAACGATCAGTGAACAGACCGTGGCGTTGAGGAGAAAGCTATCGCTGTATCGCATCATGCTATCTGGAAACAGAGCGAATCCGGCGTTGCAGAACGCCGAGATCGAATGAAATGCCGCGGTGTAGACGGCTTGGCTCCAGGGGAGTTCCTGGTGCCAGTGGATGGTCAGCAGCAACGTTCCCATTGTTTCCGCCACAACGGTGAAGATGAAGATACTTTTCAGGACGCTAAAAATATCTTCTCGAGGTGTGTGCGTATACATATCCTGAACAGCCATCCGATATCGGAAGGAAACGCTGTGACCGAACCACCGGAACATGGCGACGGAAACGGTCATGATCCCCAGTCCACCGATCTGGATCAATGCCAGAATGACACACTGGCCGAACAGACTGAAAAAATGTCCGGTATCGACAACGATCAGCCCCGTGACACATACGGCGGATGTGGCGGTGAATAGTGCATCGATCCAAGAAATGGATGTCGCGCGAGTCGATATGGGAAGTTTGAGCAAGAGGGTTCCTGTGATGATGGCCAGCAAAAACCCAAACAGGATCAAGGTGGCGGGATGGGCTTTCATCAATCGGCGTCGAACAGTCATGATTGCTCTTTCATTCCTCCATACGCTTTCCTCACCCGTGCATCGTCAAGTCGCTCGAATTCCTTATACTGGATAAAGCGCAGCTATTTCGACTGAACCGAGGGTGTCACATCGCCGATCTCGTCCAGAAAAAGCGTTCCCCGTTTGCAAGCAGCACCGCGCCTCATGGCCTCGACAGCGGTCTTAATCGAAGCATATGCCGTGATCACGACGATTTGTATCCAACGCGAATCCAAAAGAAGAGCCGGAATCAACTCCATTCCGCTTTCATTCCCCAGCTTCAGGTCGATACATGCCCAATCGAAAGCCCGATGACGGGCCGCTTCGACGGCATCAGCCGGATTGCTGACTGCGGAAACAATATGCCCCTCCGCTGTCAGGCAGCATGACAACGTTTTACTGATATTTGTCTCATTGTCTACGATGAGTATGGTCAGCGGATTGTGCGTTTTCGAATCGATCATGATGTATCCGTTCAGATGGGCCGCCGGATTCCAAACCAGCGGCGGATCATCTTTCATCATATACCAGATGCCGCTGGATTCCCAATATTCGATACCCCGTTACCTGCACACCGGCTCCCTGAACGCTTTCCTC
>JAFGMN010000235.1 GCA_016927515.1 candidate division CSSED10-310 bacterium
GCACTTTTTCCTTCGTGAAATAGGCGTTACCGGCAACACGCTCTGGAATGATCGCTCGTTCAATCAGCCCCGCGGCGCGTACAAATGTCGTGGATGCGCCAAGGTAATTGGTTTTTCCCATCCATTCGGTTGTCGCATACACCGAAATGATCGCCAAAATCCCCACCAGCGCTCCCGCAAGATACGGATTCCAACCGCCATCCCCTGTCTTCAACTTCATCGCGTTGTCCTCCTTCTTTCAAATTCCTAACCTATTTTATCATTCCGCCCACGGTATCCTCAAATTTGCTTTCCGATTTCCCGGCTTTTTCCGCTCCGACAGAATTTCCCAAAATCCCCAAACCGTATGCTCCTGGGCTCACGAATTGTGTGGTAATAGTGCGCGCACATACACACACGAATTGCTTATTTACGTTGCAACTGCGTAGCGTTGAGTTCTCTTTAGCGTCGATTCGAAGGGGTCCTCTAAGTGATCATAGATTACCAAGCGATGATAGCGTCAAGATGAAGAGTAATTAAAGCCACTTGACTGTAACGGAAGGACTGGTGGGGGGAGGCTAAAGGCAACACGCAAGAAGATAAGAAGGAGCTAATTGATTGTACAAAGTTTAAGGAGAGCACTGTCGGTTGAAGGAGTCGAACAATGTTCCTGATCGCGCACGGTTTTCTCTGACGCAGCTCTACACTCTTCGCTGTGCGCGTTGTACGGTTTGGCGTTTCCGCTATCATTCTCGAAAAACGGCTCTTGAGTCATGTTCCCTGTCTCGATGTTCCCTATCAATTCAGTATTACGAGGACCAAATAGGGGACAAGGTTCAGCATGAGAAAGAGAATTTTCATCCCTCCGATGAAACAGTACATCGTCAGCGTAAAAGCCTCCCGTGTGATGGGGAACCACATGCTGTGTATCCTGTATACCCAATTGCCTGCCCTTGCGCAGATCACGAATCCCAAAAACAGGATAATGCCGTTGATGACGGTACACCATCCAAAAAACGCGCGTATCATGTCACTGTCCAATGTCTTTCTCCTGATGAGAGGGCAGTCCCGCCCTGTTGCTGATCCTCGCTTTCTCTCCCCATGTCGGCCATGGTACCTCCATCCGTTGGCTCGATGGGACCAATGGAACGCGCTGTCAGTTGCCGAAATTCCGGCACGTCTGGAACGCCGTCATGAGCAGGATCTTGCAATCCAATGCCAACGACCAGTTCTCAATGTACTGGACATCATACTCCAGCCGCTTCTTGATCGATGTGTCACCCCGATACCCGTGGACCTGGGCCCACCCCGTGATTCCGGCCTTGACCTTGTGACGGATCATATACCGCGGATACCGCTCCCTGAACTCGTTGACAAACGCTGGCTGTTCCGGCCGAGGCCCCACCAGGCTCATGTCTCCCCGCAATACATTGAACAGCTGCGGCAACTCATCCATATTCCAATGGCGGATGATCCGGCCGAATGGCGTGATCCGCGGATCGTTCGACCGCGTCCATCCCGTCCCGTTCTCTCCCGGCTCGTTGATATACATCGACCGGAATTTCAGAATATCAAACGTTTTCAGATCCAGACCCATCCGCTTCTGCCGATATAACACCGGCCCCGATGACGTGAGCTTCACTCCACAGGAGATGAACGCCATCAGTGGACTCAACAGGATCAGACCGAGACTGGCCAGTACGAGATCAAACACCCGCTTCACAATGATGTTCGCTCCCGATAACGGCGTCTCCGTCAGATTGATGACCGGAATCCCATCCATGTTCATGAACCCGGCCTTCAACGTGATATACTGCAGAATATCCGGGACGATCCGGATGTCCACACATTCGTTCTGAATCTGACTCAACAGATGAAAGATCCGCCGGTGAGCGGACATCGGCAACGCGGCATACACCTGCTCAATCCCCTCCGACCGGATGATCTCCGGGACATCGTCCAGCGATCCCAGCACCGGGATGCCGTCAATGACCGAATTCTGTATCCCGGGTTCGTCATCGACATACCCGACGATTCGTAATCCCATCTCCGGATTGGAACGGATCTTCCGGCAGAATACCTGCCCCAACTCCCCGGCACCGACAATCAAAATGTGTCGCTGATTGTACCCCCGCCGCCGGACATACCGCGTGACCGTCCGCGTACTCAACCGGAAAATCAGGATATAGATAATGTTGACCACCCAGAACGAAACGAACATGGCACGGGAATAACTGACGACAATGCCCTCCCGGACCGGGCGGAAAAAGAACGTGATGACGAGAAACAACGTGGCGCTGAGTGTTACACTGGAAATGACCGACAGGACGATATCAATGGTCGGCATGCCCCGCTTGGTCCGATACATGCGGTTGACGCGGAATACAATGGGCCAGATGATGGCAATGGCGATACCATACCGCAGATTGAAAAAATCGGTGATCGGCGGAATACCGAATTCGACAGGAACCGTCCGCGTAAACGGGGCGGAGAAAAACCGGATGTGATAGGCCGACAGCAACGCCAGAAACGTCAACAGCACATCGATCGTTCCCTGAATCAGGACGAATATACGTTGATTTTGTTTCAGCATGACCGTGTTATCTCCGTTGCGGTAATCGCTGGCAATCCCCGTTCAGCAAGAAGGATGTTCAGATAACGGCATAATCGTGCACCGATTTCCGAAGAATCAAACTCAAATGCACGCTTCCGGATGATATCCATCGAAAACTCCATCGTTTCAAATACCCTGATCGCATGGTTCAGCGATTCCGGTGTCCGGTTAAAGAAAAAATGACCACTGATTCCCTCAACAACCGTCTCCAGCGCGCCACCATCCACATACGCAATGACCGGACGCCCGCACGCCTGAGCCTCCAGCGGCACGAGCCCGAAATCCTCGACACCCGGAAAAACAACCGCCCGGCACCGCTGGTAATGATCTCGCACCTGGGCATCCGTCAACCGGCCCATGAATGTGATATTCGATTTGGCCCGTGCACGCAACGCCTTCGATTCCGTCCCGTCACCGATGATGACCAGACGACGCTCGTTCCGATTGAATGCGTCGATGGCGAGATCGACCCGTTTATATGGTGCTAGAGCACTGACCACCAGATAGTACTCTTCGGGGGGTAGATCGTTGGGCATGAAAAAACGGCAATCGACTGGAGCGGGTATCACCGTGCTGGGCCGTCCGTACAGGGTTTCGATCCGGCGGGCGACAAACCGCGAATTGGCAATATAGGCGTTCACCCGATTGTGTGTTGTGACATCCCAGTTCTGAAGATAATCCCTGAACAACGGCATGACGGTCCGGACGAGTCGTGATGTGTCGCCGGAATCGAAATAGACATCATACTGGTCCCAGATATAGCGCATCGGCGTGTGACAGTAACAGATGGATAGCGCACCGGCCGGCGGGATCGCTCCCTTGGCCACTGCGTGGCTGGTCGAAATGATCAGGTCGAACCCGCTGAGGTCGAAACTCTCGATGGCACTGGGGAAGAGAGGAAGAAGATACCGGTATGTTTTCCGTGTCCGGGGGAAGCGCTGGAGACGCGATACGGTGATGGGATGTCGTTCGATTTGGGGTGAGACGGAGCCCTTATGATGAAATAACGTGAATAGATTGGCATCGGGAAACAGCGAACAGAACAGTTCCAGAACCCGTTCGCCGCCCCGCATACCCGTCAGCCAGTCATGGATAATCGCAACTTTCACCGGTGAGCCTCCAGTTCCGTAAGATACACGGAGACGTGGCCGGAAAGAAAGCGATCCATCGTGAATGCTTCCGCCTGGTGACGCGCGGCAGCCACGCGGTCATTCTCTGACGGGCGATCCCGAATCGCCGCCCGCACAGCTTCCTCGATTGAGTGAGGATTGTATGGATCACAAAAAAGGGCGTGGTCACCGGTGATTTCATGGAAAACGGGGATGTCCGAACAGACCACCGGCAGCCCCATGGCCATCGCTTCAGCCACCGGCAGCCCGAATCCTTCCGCCAGGGACGGCATAACCAGCGCCAGTGCGCCGTGGTAAAGGTCCGGCATTTTGCCCGAAGGGATGCGATCAAGCAAGATGATGGAATCGCTGATTCCCAGGTAATCCGCATACTCCCGGATCATGAACTGGCGCGGGGGCCCCGCCAGCACCAGCGCAGGCGTCTGCATCCGCATCGACAGATTTTTCCATGCCGTCAGTAGACCGGCTAAATTCTTGTGATACAGATCGTTGCCGCAATACAACACGTAGTCTTTTTCCGGCAGCCCGAATTTCCGGCAGAATTCCCCGGTGTCCTCCAGCGAGCCGGCGGTGAAAAACGCCCGATCGATACAGTTGTGGACCCGCGTGATTTTCCGATCGTCGATGCCGGTCAATGCGATCAGGTCCCGGGATGTGGCGTCCGAGACGGTGATGATAGCGTCGGCCCGTTGAACGTACCGTCGGAAGCGGATGACGCCCTGACTGCGGTGATAGAATCGTTTCGCGGCGTCGAACACCTGGTCCGAGGGGTTGCCAAGCCGGTTGAACGCCTTGGGAAACGGCGGCGGCGCCAGGTGAATACAGTCGTGGACCGTGAGAATGAATGGGGTTTTTCCGGGGTCCGGCGTCAGGTAATGCGGCGCATGATACAATTGCAGGTCCGACAGCCCGGGAAGCGCGCCCTGCAGCGGCGACCGACGGTTTGCATGCATCATCACCATGGGAAACCGCGACGGCGGTAAACGGCGGGGATCGGCCGCATAACAATCCTCCGTGTACAATCGAAACACCGTATGCTCCGGCCGGGATGTCGAGGCTAGCCCGGTCAGCAGATTCCGGATATACGTCCCGATTCCGAAATCGTGAATTTTGCGGATATCGATCCCGATGACTCGATCGATGGCTCGATCGATGGACGAGGATTCAACTGGCATCGGATGAAGCATTTCACCGTTCATTGAACTATAATGTACTCTGCTCACGAACGAGTTTCAACGCCCTCTTGCCGACAGGAGCCGCTCGCTTTCCACGCCTCCTCCGACCGGTGGGGAGAATAGCCGCTCGGATCATGATAGTGGAATTGTTCATGCTCGTTATGGTAAATTGATGGGTCAGTCGGGCTTTTCCCGAGTGAAAGCGGAACAGGAAGGTGTATGGCGACAATCGACGGGTTTTTAGCGAAGGCGGCGAAAGCAGGTGCATCGAGCGTTCACATTTCCACGGGAGCGCCTCCTCTGATACGGATTCACGGGGATCTGCTGCCGATGTCAAAGGATAGTTTGTCATTCGATTCGGCAAAAGCGCTGATTTTGGAACTGCTGGACGACGCCCAGAAAGAAATGATTCTGCGCACCCGGAAAGAACTCGACTTCAGTTATGCATCTTCCACCGGCCACCGATACCGGGTCAACATCTTCCGCCAACGCCGGGGCATCGACGCGAATTTTCACGTGATTCCCTCCCGGATACCCACACTGCGGGAACTCACTATTCCCGCCGTCGTCAAAGACATTTGCCAGATGAACCAAGGCCTCGTTCTCGTTACCGGCTCCGCAGGAACCGGGAAAACATCCACCCTCGCCGCAATGATCGACCTCATCAACCGGACCCAGCAGAAACACATCATCACCGTCGAGGATCCCATCGAGTTTATCCACGAAAACAAACTCTGCATGGTCAACCAGCGGGAAGTCGGCTTCCACTGCCGCTCCTTCGCATCCGCCCTCCGCCAAGCTCTCCGCCAGGATCCCGATATCATCCTCGTCGGCG
This sequence comes from candidate division CSSED10-310 bacterium, assembly GCA_016927515.1. Classification (GTDB taxonomy): domain Bacteria; phylum CSSED10-310; class CSSED10-310; order CSSED10-310; family CSSED10-310; genus JAFGMN01. Next base: position 5,734 of record JAFGMN010000235.1, read on the forward strand.
AAATGCGCGATCTGGAAACCATCTCCATGGCCATCACCGCCGCCGAAACCGGCCACCTCGTCCTCGGCACGCTTCATACCCTGTCCGCCGCTAAAACACTCGATCGGATCATCGACGTTTTCCCAGGTCACCAACGCAACCAAATCCGCTCAATGGTCTCGGAATCCATCCGCTGCATCATCTGCCAGCAATTACTTAAATCCAAAGACGGCAAATCCCGCGTCCTCGCCAGCGAAGTGCTCCTAGCCAGCTCCGCAATCGCCGCTCAGATCCGCGATGCCAAAACATTCCAGATTCCCAGCATCATGCAAATGAGCCACAGCACCGGTATGCATCTCATGGACGAAGACCTCGTCCGCTTGGTCCGGGAAGATCTGATCGAATACGAAGAAGCCCATCTGCATGCCCACGACCCCCGGTTTTTCGAAGAACTGTGCCGGAAAGACAATGTCGGTCCGTTCACTCAGATCATCGAAGATAAAAAACGGCGCGGCACAAGCAATCAACGCACCCGCAGCATTACCCCCAAAAGAGGTTGACCATGCCGATCATCGATCAGCTGCTGGAAGAAGTCGTTCTGAAAAAAGGATCGGATCTTCATTTCGTCACCGGCTCAAAACCCATGATCCGCATCAATGGCAGTCTGCAAGCCGTTCGCGATCAGGATATCCCCTTGGAAGAAGGCCGGGCGATTCTGCACGAGATTCTCAGCAAACTCAACAAGGCCCGATTCGAACAGGATAAAGATGTCGATTTCGCGTACCAGGTTCCCGGCGTGTCCCGGTTTCGCGTCGCGATGTTTCACCAATCCAGGGGAATCGGTGCTGTGTTTCGTGTCATTCCCGACCAACCTATCCCGATCGAAAGTCTGGGTCTGCCTCAAGGTGTTGAAAAATTTGCGCACCTGGACCGCGGGCTTGTGCTGATTACCGGCGCTACCGGGTCGGGTAAGAGCACCACTATGGCCGCACTGATCGATATCATCAACCGGAAGGGTAAGAAACACATTGTCACCATCGAGGATCCCATCGAATTCGTTCACCACAACCGGGGATGCCTGATCACGCAGCGCGAAGTTGGTCTGCATACGGAATCATTCTCGGATGCGCTGAAAGCGGCTCTGCGTGAGGATCCGGACATCATCCTGGTCGGTGAGATGCGGGATCTGGAGACGACCCAGTTGACACTGTCGGCGGCGGAAACGGGGATCCTCGTCTATGCGACAGTACACACGAATTCAGCGGTCAAAACAATCGATCGCGTTGTTGACGTGTTTCCCGTGGATGAGCAGGAACATGTCCGGATCATGCTGTCGGTTTCGTTGCGGGGAGTCATTTCCCAGCAACTTTTGCCCACTGCCGACGGCAAAGGCCGCGTACCGGCGGTGGAGCTGATGTTCTGCAACGCAGCGATCGCCAATGTGATTCGTGAGGCCAAAACACATCAATTGACCAGTCTGATTCAGTCCAGTAAAAAAGAGGGTATGCAGACCATGGACCAGGCATTGATTGATCTGGTTCGTGATGAAAAGATCACGGCGGATATGGCATTATCCCGGGCCGTTGACCGGAGCTATCTGCACCGTGTGTTGAAATGCAATTGACCGTCGATCGGGGCGGGCACAACGGGGAGACGGGGGGATGACGACACCCAAAAAGCTAAGCTACCGGGATGCCGGTGTAGACATTGATCGGGCGGATGCATTTGTGGATCGGATTCGCCCTATGGCGGCATCGACACGGACGGTGTATTCGATGGATTCTATCGGTTCGTTTGCCGGTCTGCTGGATTTGACGAAAGGTTCCTGGCGGGAACCGCTGCTGGTGGCTTGTACAGATGGTGTCGGAACGAAACTGAAAGTAGCGTTTGAGACCGGATGTCATCAGGGCGTCGGTATCGATCTGGTGGCCATGTCGGTCAACGATCTCCTGGTGACCGGTGCGCAGCCGCTGGCGTTCCTGGATTATCTGGCCACGTCGCGGCTGGACCTGGATCTGCATGCGGCGGTGGTTGACAGCATCGCTGAGGGGTGTCGGCGGAGCGGGTGTGCGTTGCTGGGTGGTGAGACCGCCGAGTTGCCCGGCTTTTACCAGGATGACGAGTATGATCTGGCGGGGTTTGCCGTGGGTGTGGTGGACCGGGAACGGATGTTGTCGGTGGACTCGGTGCGGGCCGGAGACTGGGTTATCGGAATACCTTCCGATGGCTTGCATTCCAACGGTTTTTCCCTGGTGCGGAAGGTGTTCGAGGATCGGTCGATCTATCCGATTCACCGTCCATTGGAAGGGATGACGGAACCATTGGGGGATGTGCTACTGAAACCGACACGGATATACCGGCGTGAAATGGAAACCGCTGCCGGGATTCCAGGTGTCCGCTCCGCAGCCCACATTACGGGAGGAGGAATTCCCGGCAATTTACCCCGGGCGGTGCCGGATCATTTGGGGATCGCCGTCGTCCGGAATACCTGGCCGGTGCACCCGATTTTCGAATGGATACGGAAAGCGGGGGGCATCGAAGAAGCGGAAATGGATCGAACGTTCAACATGGGGCTCGGTCTGATGGTCGTAACGGCACCCGATGCTGCTCGGACTCTGATGCGGGTCTTGGCGGACCAGGGCTTCGATTCTTATCGGGTGGGCTGGATCACGGGGGAGCCGGGTTTCCGTTGGGTGGACCGGTTCGAATCGACTGA
>JAFGMN010000236.1 GCA_016927515.1 candidate division CSSED10-310 bacterium
GCTGAATACGCAGCTCCGACAACCCCAACTCCGCAATGAGTCCCGGCTGCGTGCGTTCCGCTATCCGGGTCAACTGCCGGAATACATACCGGCCCTTGTCAACCTTGTCCCGAATTTTCAGCGCGCCCGACAGGTCCGCCTGCTCGGTCAACACAATGAAAAAATCCGCCCGGCCATCCTTCTCCATGGAAGAAATCACCGGCGGTGCCACTTTTTGCAACGATTCCAGTGCACCGGCGCCGCCCCAGAAATCAGGGCTCGCCGCCTGCGCGATCGGCCATGCCGTCAGCATCAGTACCGTTACCGTCAGAACGGTTGTCCATTGGATTTTTCGCTTCATGAACCTTCAACCTCCTTGTATAAGTCATCGTAACACGTGAAACAATCTCTCCGGTTCACTCTTGCAATTCGCATTCCGTGCGAGCAGGAACCGGAGAGTTCTTCTTTTTCCGTCGGCCGGCGCACCGACCCGCCTGCGCTATTTCAGATCATCCGCGACACCGATAATCCGAATCGGCGCCATCGCTTCTTCCATCAGCACCCGAACTGGGCCGTCTAAAATCAGAACGGCCAACACACCACGGAATTCCGGCGAAAGATGCGCTGCCGGCTGCCCATCGGTGTAACCGCCCACCCGAATCGTCCCGTCACCGTTTTCATGGCAACCGAATTCAACCCATCCCGGGTCGACGGGTCCGATGTGGCAATCGGTCAGTGCAAAGTCCGGATGCAGCGCACATGTCACCGTAAAGGCGTCGATGGGTTGATTTCCGTCGGTGATCCGAATTTCGACAACCATCATCCTGTCCTCGATTTGACGAGCGTACAGTGCGACCGGATACCGTTCGACGCTTTCCGGTGCACGCAGTCGGACGGTCACATCCGGCATCGGATCCACGCAGGAAGTCATCCCCAGGGCGGTCATGAAAACCTGCTGAGCATCGCCCGCAGTGATCTCATCATTCCCGTTGCAGTCCGCTGCACAGGCTTCTTCGTATGACGGAGTGATCATTCCGAGTGCGATCATGAACGTCAGCTGCGCATCACCTGATGTGACCTCGCCGTCGAAATTAACATCGCCATGGTGCACACACGGATTACCCGCACTGTCCGCCCAGATTTCGACATCGTCCAGGTTCCAGCCGCAATATGTCACCGAAGAATCGGTGGCACCCATGACCCAGCGCAGATACACCGCCGACTGCCCGTCTGCAACAGCCGATATGTCATACATCAGGGCCTGCCAGTCCGGATCCGTAAAACTCGATCCCGTATGATCCCATATCGTGGTCCAGGTCGTTCCATCATTCGATACCCGGAACGATGCATGATCCCATGAACTGGATTCGATTCCCAACCACCGCATGAAGCGTATTTCGACATTCGTCAACGACGAACAATCCAACGGACCAGCCGTCACATACGTCTCCGGCAAACTGTTCGTATAACTACCCGCCAGGTTGTATCCCAGGATCGTACTGCCGGTAAACCCGCTCGATGGATCTCCGCTGACCCCTTGGGGCACACCCCATTCCCAAGCGCCTTCCATGGTCCATCCGGGATCATCGTCCATATCCCAGAAAAAGCGCTGCAGGAAATTGGATGCCGTGATCTCGATGTCAAACGTCACCGTGGCCGTCGCTTCGTTGCCGGTCAGATTCAGTGTGACGACAACCCCGGTGGGATCCGGAGTGAAACTCGCGGCATTTACCGTGAAATGCGGCGACAGGGAACCGGCGGTTCCTCCACCCGGCACATCGCCGAAATCGGCAGTGCCGTCATCGATAAAAAAGTATGCCGGCGCATCACCGGTGATAACACCGGTGAGTCCTGTGACCGCCATCGGACCGTTGTTGACCAACGTAACGGCAATCACCGCACTCTCCCCGGGATCCAAAACCCCGTCATGGTCACCAGAATCCACGATCGTGATGCTGTGAACCGCGATATCCGGCCCCGCAATGGTTTCGGTGAACATGAATGATCCATTCCCGGTCGCACTGAAATACGTCACGATAAAATTCACGGTTTCCCCGTTGAGCGCATCAGCACTAACGGTAAAAGCGAAAGGTGTTTCCGTCTGGCCCTGAGCGCCTGCCGGCAGATCCGGAAATGTCGTTTCTCCCTGGGTAATGGCAATATGAGGATTATCCGTGCTCAGAAACGCGGTGATTCCGGTACCGGCGATTCCCACGTTTTCAGCAGTCACATCCATCAGGATTGATTCCATTGGATTGATCATGCCGTCACCGTTTCCAGCCGAATCGTCGATCGAATGACCGGCATGTGTCAGCACAGGTTGCGGGTTGTCGGAGGCTGCCCACAGTTCCACATCATCCAGGTTCCATCCGCAGTATTCCACTGAGCCATCAGTGGTTCCCATCACCCATCGCAAGTATACCGTGGCCTGGCCATCGGCTACGGCGGAGATATCATATGTCATGGGTTGCCAGTCGGGATCGGTAAACGTTGCACCGGAATGCTGCCAGATCGTAGTCCAGGTCGTACCGTCATTGGATACAGTGAATGCGGCATGATCGTACGTACTCGATTCGATGCCCAGCCACCGCATAAAGTGAATTTCCACATCGGTAAAATTGGAGCAATTGATGGCATCCGTTGTCAGGTTCGTTTCCGTCATGCTGTTGGCATATGCTCCGGCCAAGTTGTATCCGTATACCTGTGCACCGGTATACCCGCCGCTGGGATCGCCGCTATTTCCCTGCGGTATACCCCATTCCCATTGCCCTTCGGGTGTCCAGCCGGGATCTTCATCCATATCCCACAACAGCCGCCGGGTGAATGTCGAAGTTGTTATCTCCACATCGAATTCGACCTGTTTATGGTGTCCATCCGCCTGCAGGTCCACCGTAAATGTCACCATCAGGTGATCGGGTGTGCTCAGCGAAGCGCTGATCGTATAATATGGGTCGACAGTCGTGCCGCTCTGGCCCGGTTCCACGTCCGGATAGGATGCGCAGCCCTGCTGCACCGTAATGTATTCCGGATGGTCGGATTCAATGGATCCGATGATACTCCGAGCAGCCAGCCGGCCGGCATTTTGAATGGTCACTGTCATCTGGATCGTTTCACCCGGATCGAAAATACCGTCCCCGTCGCCTCCCGCATCCATGATCCCGTATCCGTCATAAACAAGATTCGGCGCAACAACTTCCTCCATAAACATCGTTGTGGCGGATGTCTGGTCGCTGGTCCAGTTCACGGTGAACGGGACGGCATCACCGTCAACGACGTTTTCGGTAACCTCAAACACGAAATCGGTCAGACTGGTTCCATACCCACCCTGGCTGATATCCGGAAATGCAGCTGCCGGTGTACTGATGGTAATACCCGGATGCGTTGTCGTCAGGGTGGCGGATACGCCGGTGGCATCGAGGCCGACATTGCGCAGGGTGACCGGTATGGCAATGGTTTCCAGTGGATTGATCAACCCGTCGCCGTTGCCTCCCGCACTGTCATCGATCACATGGCTGTCGTGAATCAGAATGGGCACGTTGCATGGAGCGGCGTATGACACTTCGACGTTGTCGATGTTCCAGCCGCCGACCGTGCCGGTGCCGGCTGGCCCCATCGTCCAGCGGATATAGACCGTGGGCTGACCGTCGGCGATCGAGCTGATATCGTATTCGTACCGGGTCCAGGTATAATCATAGAGGTTCGATGCCGGATTCATATAGATATCGGTCCATGAAGCTCCGTCGGTTGAGACGGAGATATAGGCTTCGTCCTGGTCGTTGGCATCGATAGCAAGCCACTGGTAGAAGCTGAAGCGGACACCGAATGCCGCCGAGCAGTCCAGGGCGGGGGTCACCAGATGGTACGGGGTCGCTCCACCAGCATACGCTCCGTTGAGATTCGTTCCGTATACATAGGGTCCGTCACATCCCGAGGTGGGATCCGCGCCGGGACCGGACGGTTGACCCGTAGGCTGGCCGAATGCCCAGTCGCCGCCGGTGATGGTCCATCCGGGATCGGTATTCATCTCTTCCTGCAGCACGTAAATACGGACCATGGTCGTAAACGAATAGAATGCGCCGCCATTGTCGTCTTCCGTCAGGTTGCCGGCAGCATCGGCGGATCGGACGGAGAAGATGTAATCCAGGCATTGTGCCAGGTTTGTCAGCGTGACATGGTGTTCGGTGACGAGATCATCCACGGACACTTCATCATTGACGGGTGTATCGAACAGTACGGTACTGGAACAGGGTTCGTCGGTCGTCCAGGTGATGACGGCGGATGTATCATCGAGAAACGCGACCTGGACATTCGAAATGACTGGTTGCGTATTATCCACCACGGCAGTATCGGTCACCGGCACGTTTGTGCCGCCGAATCCGTCGCTGGCATCGATATAGGTCCCGGTAATGATCTGTGCTTCAAGAGCATCGACAACACCGTTACCGGGGCTGGCGGAACCATTTGCGACATCGATTGTTCCCTGAAACACGCAGGTATTGGTGCCGGTTTCTGTCAGCAGGAGGCTTTCGGTGTCACCGCCGTTGGTCGTCATCGTGACGGTGATGGTTTCAGCGGCATCAGGATCCTGGTTGAGATCGACATCGAGGGTACTGGCAACGATGGTGCCGCTATCGGCATAGGCTTCGCGATCGAATGTGAACTGACCACGAGTGGTCACGCGGCCGAGCAGGGGCGTCTGGGGACAGCCCAGCAGGTTCACTTCGTAGCATGTCCATCGATTGGCTTTGTAATTCATGCACCAGACATTGTCTTCTTTGCTATCGGCATTCATCCGGCCCAATTCGCGTATATTTTCGGTAAACAAAGCATCGTGAAACTGCCGATGGAAGTATTGACCCGGGCCGTCGGTGCATCCGATTTCGCCCCAACCGTAGCGTCCGTTCATAAACACAGCGAATGCGCCGTGCGCCGACCAGGAAAAATATTCGGCAATGCAGTCGGTCGTATCGAAGGCTCCGGCGTAGCAGCCCTGGGAGTAGACCAAAAATGGCCGACTGTTGGTCAATCCCGACACATTGGACGTGCCGAGATGCATGACGGTGGATTCGTTTGCATGGCCCAGGTGATTGATCCAATGAAATGTGTTGGAATTCATCAGGGGGACGAGATCGCCGCTGCCCCAGGCATTTTCGCGTTCATAGAGATTATCGATAGACCAGTGATCCGGATAGGCGGGTGTTGAGTATCCCCACAAATCGCTGCCGTACCAGAGTTCATCCATGTAATCTCCGCCGTAGGTCTGAGGCCAGAGGTATTCGCCAAGCAGCAAGGCGTTATCCGCCCAATCGGCTTGATAGTCATCGGTTTCGTAGGCGATGATTTTCGAAATGAAGTTATGCAGTTCGTTGATATCGTCTGCAGGGCACCGTCCGACAAACAGCTCCGTAAAAACATCCGGTTCCGTTCCGCCGGGACCGTCATCGACTTCGCCGTACCGTGTGTTGCCGTTATCGTTCCAAGTTCCGTCCAGACAGCCGAAATACATATCGGTCGGAATCGTATTGTCTTCGTGTCCTTCGGCCGTGGCGTAGCAGCCACGGGTGGGAACGATCTCATGGTCACCGCCGATAAGAATGTATTCGGTATCCCAGGCGGCATAGGCATCGGCGCAAAAAGCGCGGATTTTCTGCTGATTATCGGCACCGGGATACTCCGTATAAATTTCTTCAACCGGTTTGATGGCTCCGCTGATACCTCGGGTGGATTTGAACGCGAGGAAATCCTGGAAATTATTGGGGCCGCCGGCATTGATCAGGGTGTTATTTGAAATAATGACATACTGCGCAACATCGCGATGCAGTTGAACAGCTTCCGGAACGGGTTCTGCGCTGTAATCGCTGACCATGTCAGGATTATCCACTTTCCGGGCAACCCATTCTCGATCCGAGGCCAGGCCCCGGCACCGTACACGATCGCTGCGGGTGTCGGCAGGGATCGTCTCGATCTGCACCACGGCGGACCGGGCGATTTCGATTTGCCCGTCAGCGGGCAAATAGCGGATCGGGTACAGATTCACCGTGACGATCTGGTATCCCTTGCTCCAGAAAATCCGGGGTATCGACGCCGATTCTCGTGGAAACGGTGTGTTGCTGCCATAAATTGCCGGAGACGGCGGTGTCAGGATCGTATCCTGGGGTCGGCTGAGAGGGTAATCATGCTGTCCCGGTGCCAAACGATGTATCCCGGGCAGGCGGTGCCATCCATCGTATACGATGGAAACATCGATCATCGTTTCATTTTGGGGCAGGAGCAGGGTGACCGGTCGATGCGGAACCATGGGTTCCCCCGGATGTGCCATAAGAGGCGCTCCTTCCATATCGATTTTCACGTAGCGTTCGCTGACCGCATCGCCGTCCAGATCGGCGGTCCAAGCGGTCAAACCGGGAGCGGAGAAATGCACGGTATGGGATATCGATGCCCCTACCGGCAGTATCGCCATCATCATAATCAAAACCCATAAACAGAACCATCGTTTCATCACCGAGTCCTCCTTGAGCACACGTCCTGTTCCTGACCCTTGCCGCACTTGTTTTGCCGAATCCGGCATGGATCCAGACATATCCGCTAGTATAGCGAGCAAGTCTCATGCCGAAAAGGCTGTGTTGAGATGGGACCCGTGTGACCTCACGCAGAAAATAGTGTGAGACCTGGCAAGACGTGCTACGAGACATTTGTTTACGGATTCGCAAGATTTTCCAAAGATCGTGTTTGTATCTATTAAAAAGTTGGATTTCCTGTTGTTAATCCGCTTTCAACCGGTCTTGAATGGGGGATTAACAAGACAACCGCTTATTGGGGAGGGTATAATCATGAGAAAAAAAGTAATTTCTGCCGGAATTGCGGGGTTACTTATATGGGGATGTGCAGTACCGGTCAGTCTGGCACTGGCTGCGACAGTCGATGGCAATGCATATAAATTTGGGCAAACGGATCATTCCGGTATTTCTATACATCTTTCGACCATGCCTACGGTTCCTACAACCGGTGTTCTGGCTTGTGGTTTCTTATTGGGTGGTATAAGCCTGATTTTGTTTTCGACTCGCTCAGAAAAAAAGAAAAACAATTTACTTATATTGATTTTGGGTGTGTTGGCATCAGGGTGTTTTGCATATGCGTATGTCGTTTATGATACGACAACGTTGTCCACAGGAGCATACAGTTTGTTGGATGTTGAAACGGGAGTCTATCGTCTGGAAGCGTCTGCACCGGGGTATTATCCCGAGGAGATCGCATCTGTAACCGTTGTGACCGGACCCAACACGTTATCTGATATTACTCTGTATCCGATGGAGACACCGACACCTTTCGCAACAGAAACGCCAACGTTTACGCCGACAGCGGATCCGACACAGACTCCAACGATGGCACCAACGTTCACACCGCTTCCGCCTGGAACGCTTGTTTCGATTGATAACATTATCGGCACCATGCGATTTGTTCCAAACGGCAATTTTACTCAGGGAGCACCGGTGACGGAGCCATGTCGAAACAATGAGGTCCAGTTTTTTCATATAGTGCGAAGGGATCTGGCCGTGATGGAAACCGAGTTGACACGGCAGATGTGGGCGGATTTGCTGGTCGTGCAGACAACGCTTCCGTCAGATCCGAGTAACACAACTGTCAGTCCCGGAATGGTGCATCCTCTGAACAATCTAACCTGGCAAGAGGCGATTCTGTTTGCCAATCTGTTATCGCTGGAGAACGGGTTTGAGCCGTGTTATTATACGGATGCTGCATTTACTATGAAGATAAGCGCCACGAATTACATCACTGGTCCGTATTATTGTAATTTCGACGCATTGGGCTATCGTTTACCCAGTGAAGGTGAGTGGGAGTATTTTGCACGAGCGGGAACAACGACAGCTTTTTCATGTGACGAGCCTGCGTTTGACAGCACGGCTTGCACGAGTTGTGTTTCAGGTCGGCTTCCTAGTTTGGAGCAGCATGCCGTATTCTGTGCGAACAGGCCCGTGAACGGTCCAGCGGAGGTTGGAACTAAGTTGCCCAATCCGTGGAATCTTTATGATGTGCATGGAAACCTGATGGAGTTCTGCTGGGACTGGAGCGCTGTTTATCCTTACGGTACTGTGACCGACTACACCGGACCGGAAACCGGGTCACGCCGGATTTACCGGGGGGGTCATTATTCTACTCCCACCTATTTACGCTCGGCCAGACGGGGCGATCTCCTGCCCGATTATCGGACACCCGCATCAGGTTTAAGGTTGGTCCGAACTCTTTTTTATTAAGCAAATCAGGCGGCGATTTATGTGGGATTGACCCTGTTGCTCAGATTATCTGGTTTAACCTTTGTTTTAACCAGCGTACGGTTGCGATCCGATCGGGTTGAACCTGAAAGAACCGTGCGTCGTACGTGTGAAAGTGAGAAAGCGATGAATAAATATATCCAGGCAATGCTCATGATTCTATCTTTAACACCATGTGGATTCGGACAAATCTATTGTCATGTCGGCGCTGAAAGCTGCGCAGCGATAACAACGGGTGTTGTTCCGGCGGTTCTTAATCGCAGTTACACCGAATCTCAATATGTCCTGTCTGACTCCGAAATGGAAGCCTGTTTTCCCGGAACGGGTTCTACGGATATTTTAGAAATCGGCTGGTATCAATGCTCTGGTAGTATCGGTGCAAATCAACGGATTAATGTTTACTTTTATGAATCGGCAGCGCCGTGCGATGTTCATGTCTGCTCTTCCATAGGATATCCCAATGGATCACAGGTTGTCACGGGACAGCAAATTCCGATCGGGTCGTCACCCGGCTGGCGAATGGTGACGCTCGATAGTCCATACACGTATACACATGGAAACTGCCTTGTCGTTTCAATCTGCGAGACCGAACTGGGTTCGGATGAGCCGGTGCAATGGGTGGCTAATTTCGAACCTGGAAATGGATATTCACGGTCCAAAGATCATATTTCAGTGTATGACTGTGACCTGATAACACTGGATTCAATTGGCATCATTGAATGTGCCGATGCCTGGCCGTCCACACGATTTCTCATTGATGCGGCAGATACCAGGAATCTGACCATGTCGAATTCTTCCGGAACAGGATTCGGGACGGTATCACCGTTTCCGGGTTTGCACGCGTATCCTTTGAACGGAACCGCGACACTGACTGCCGACGCTCAATACGGTTCTGATTTTGTCTATTGGATTGTTGACAGCACGATCTATTCAAGCAGTAAAAATGAGACGCTGTTAATGGATGCAGACCACACGGTTCAGGCGATTTTTAACATTGCAGAACCAAGAGCGTTGCCGGTGTGCGAGAATTTCGACAATCCATGGACTGGAACACCTGCCGCACCATCGGGTTGGCTGGTTATCGATTCCGATGCGGACGGGTACACGTTTCGAAAAGGTAATTCCTATATCGATCCAACAGTCTCACAGCCATTTGCCTGTATCGGCATGGGCTGCAATAACGATTGGTTGATTTCTCCGCAGATTGCCATTCCCGAAGCGATCAGCCCTGAAGTCGTCTGGTGGGACCGGGTCGAACGCGAATCCCGGCCGAATATTTATCAGGTTCTGGTTTCCACGACTGGATACGCTATCAGTGATTTTTCTGTTCTGGCAACCTTCACCTGTACCAATGTGTCCTGGATGGAACATTCACTGTCTCTGGAATCTTACGCCGGTGAAAGTGTCTACATTGCATTTCATGAAATTTTCTCTTCATCACGGGTATACGGTTTTGGTATTGATGATCTCTGTATCCGAGAAGAACCGGTCTATGTTAATCTCACCATGGAACCTGTCATTGGAAACGGGAGGATCCAGCCGATAGCGGGTATACATCAATACGTTCAAAATTCAGTGGTTTCGTTAAAAGCCGATCCTGTGTGTGGATGGCTTTTTCATCGATGGATGGGTCCAGTTTCGAATCCTCATTCAGCGACAACATCAATAATGATGGATTCGGATCACACCGTTCAGGCGGAGTTTATCCAGGGGATTACAACGTTTTACGAGGATTTTGAATCAGGGGCAACCGGCTGGACCTACTATGATGCTGACGGTGATATGTTAACCTGGAATATCATGTGCTCCAATACCACCCCCCACTCCGGGCAGTGCAATGCCACTTCAGCTTCATGGCAGTACGGAGCGCTGACGCCAGATAACTGGCTGGTCAGCCCTCCGATTGACATCAGTGGCACATCCGAAGCTCTTCTGAGTTGGTATATTGCCGTTCAGGATCAGGCGTGGCCTGATGAATACTACGAGGTTCTCATTTCTACTACAGGAAATGCTATCGCTGACTTCACCAGTGTGATTCACTCTGAAAATGTCGCCGAAAGTGGTCCTGATGGAAACAATTACTGGTATCGCAGAATTGATCTCCAACCGTATTTAGGAGAGACCGTTTATGTCGCATTCAGACATTGCAGCAGCACGAACTTGTTTCGTATCAATCTGGATGATGTATGTGTGACGACATCTGATGGTTCTGCACCGACGGCAACACCATCCCAGATTCCTCCGGTACCAAGCACAAGCAGTGTATCTCTCAGTATCCTTCTGGTTGTATTCGGAATCGCAGTCAGCCTCTCAATAAGAGAAAGGAAATAACTCACATTTTCAGGCAATCAGGTCTTTATAAAACATCGTCAAAACAGGATCTGGAGCCACATCAAGAGTGCTTTTCAATACTTTTGCAGTATTTTCGTATATTGATACTGCGAGACCGGGATGATTCTCAGCGACATGTGAACGCATGAGAAGCAAAACTGCATCTTCGTTTAAAGGGTCTTTTTGGTTCAGTTGCAACGCTATATCGCGTGCTTTTCTGACTTTTCCATCTTTCAGAAATAGAGCGGAAAGTTTTATTCCCACATTGAACAACAGAACATTTAGATGCGTTCTTGTCGATTCTACCCAGGACTCATGCAGGTTTTCGGGAAGAAAATTTTCTACCATCCGGTTCATGGAAAAATAAAAGTGTTTTTCTGCATCAGAAAGCTTGTTATGCAAAATGCAATGCCTTGCATTGAGTAGACTTTTATCACAGTCTTCGAAATCTATTTTCGATCCGGCCGGTAAAACAAGCCGGTAATGCTGATCCGTCCCGACAATATAGGATGACGGTTTGTATGGTTTGAGATCCGGCTCAAGGGAGCGTTTTAAAAATGTCATGGATGTATAGAGTTTTCGCATACCGTTTTCGTGCGCTGCATCCGGCCAGAATGCACTCACAAGTGCGGAATGGGAAACCCGGGATTTTCGATTTAACACAAAGAATTTGAACAAGTTTTTTATCCGTGGATAGGCCCATTCTACTCGAACAGAAAACGTATGACCCTGAGTCACGACAAATTCTCCGAAACACTTTACTTGCAGGGGTTGACCAGTGGCAGGTTGCAGTTTATGGATTACCGGATAGCGGTTCGCTATTCTGCTTTTGAGCGTGTCGGCAATCTTGGGATTCGCATCGAGCAACTCGGTTATATATGCCGTGGCCAGTTTTTCTTTCAGGGCGAAGGGAATCAAACGCATGAATTCAGGATAATTAAGCAGAAAATAATCCATCCGGTATGTCCGGCACAGATCAAGCGCGATCTCAAGATGAGCACGGGTTTCTCTAGCGAATCCATCCACACTCAATGAAGCCATTAGGAATCTACTGTATGTAAGAAGATACATCTGACCGGTCTGTTCACACCGCTTGATGGATTCTTCCAGAATTTGCTTTGCACGATCGTATTCTCTCGCCCGGATATGCAGTTCACCCATCATAATATAGGCAACAACTACATTTCTAACAGGCTTTTTGTCCATTAATACACTTTCAATATTACCGGCATAACGCCGTGCGTTATCAATGTCACCCGAAAGGAAGGATTTCTCGAATTCATTCAATAACACAAAGTAAACTGAACTTTTTCGTTCGCCATCATTCGTAGCGTTATCGAGCAGGTTTCTCAAATCGTTTAAAATATCATCTGCGCGTTTTTCGTCATTCGTCCGGCGGTAAATCAAGCCGAGTATGCCCAGTATTCTTATCTTTAGAACGGTAAACTCAAACATTCGATTCATTTCTTCTGATTTCTGCAAATAGAAAACAGCATTAGGATAATCGCGACTTTTGAAATAGTTGACTCCAACCTGAAGATAACTGTACGCAGTTTGATAGTATTGGCCTGTTTTTTCATAGAATGCCAGCGACTGAAACAAAAGGTCTGTTGAGAGATCGAACTGGCCTTGTTCCTGATAATAAATGATGGCCATTCCATCCCAAAGAAGGGCCAGGGCATCGGGTCTATCGACAAGTTCCTTCAGTGCAAGTCCCTCCTCAAACAAACGTTTCACCTGATTCCGGCAATCGGTTTCGCAAAATAAAGTCAAATAATTGAGCTCGATATACAGCCTGTTTTCATCGATCATATCACCGGCATATCGCAGTGATTCCTCCATCAAGGGTTTTGCCATGTCGACGTCGTATTCGACTAGGAGCATGGAGATCAAGTTTTTAAATCCTTTAATAGCCCAACGTTTCAGTTTTTTTTCCTGAAAGGCTCTGATTGAACGAATCAGCAGTCGCTTCGAATCAGAAATACGTTTTTGTTTTTCCAGATACATCGCAACCCACAGCATGATTTCAGGGAACATTGCCACGCTGCTTTCAGGTACCGAAGCAAACATTCTTCCGATGGTGTCAACACATTCCTGATCGGATAGGTGTTCGGTCTTTTCCAGGGCAAATTGGAGTGCTCGGTCGATGTGCCCTGAAAGAACCTGAAAATGAATACCTCTGACCCATTCATTTCTACTGACAAGAAAACGTCCGATTTCGCTATGGATACACGATACCTCACCCGGTGTTTTCGTGCGGTGCAGCAGCTGCTGGACGCTGGCACGAAATGTTTCATGATACTGAAATCTGATGGGTGATCCAGGAAATCGGGTCACGAAACTGTAATTTGAAACCAGATATTCAAGAATTTGAGCGCTGCCGGTCATGTTGAGAAATGCATCAATTTCTTCAGGATCCAGATAGTCGAAACATGCCGTTGTCATAATAAACTGCTGATAATCCGGCGGCAAATCATGAATAACCTCTGTAACAATAAACTGCTTTACTTCTTTCAAGTCCAGAACCGGATCCAGGTTTGATATCATTGTGCGACTGTTTTCACGGTTTCGGATGATTTGACTAAGCATGATAATCAGGCCGACCCATCCATTGGTAATCTGCTTGATCTGTTCCCGCATGCTCCCGTCAGACGGTGTTACATTCAGCAGCTGTAACAATAAATCGGTTTCATCCGCGGTAAATATAAGATCTCTTTCATCAACTTCATTGATCCATTCATTGTCGCGCCATCGATCCAATGATTTTAAAAAACCCGATCGGCGATTGATTAAAACCAGGTGCACACTGGAAGGCTGACATTCGACAAATGCTTCAAAAAAATCAACAACTTCACGGTTTCCCATCACTTTTTGAAAATCATCGAAAACGATGATTGCATCGCTAATCTCCCTAAACGCATCTGAAAACAACAGACCTAAATTTCTCGCCGAGTCGGATGTGGTATTCAGAGTCAGATACCGTATGATTTTTTCACCATAGTGTGGTTTCACCCTGAGAATGGATGATAAAAACACGTGACACAACTCGAAAAGTGCGGCATCGGTTTCATCCAAGTTAATCCAGTATATCTGCCGATTCTGCCCTGCGATACACGCTTTAACCAAGGCTGTTTTTCCAATTCCCGATGATCCTGTCACCACTGTCAGCCTTTTAGTAAATCCGCTTTTAATCTTGTTTTCAAGTCGTGGTCTGCTTAACATTGGCTGACCATTCACATCGGCGGGCGGCGAGATCTTCGAAATCGAGATGTACCGGTACACCGGCTCCCTTTTAATTCCCCCAGCCGAACGTGAAGATATCCATCTCAACTTCTGCACCTCTGAGCACGCAAATAGTGGCCTAACGAGCGTTAGCATTATCTGCGCCAGTTTCTGTTTTGATTTTACTGTCGCGTTCTTACTTGGTCAAATCAGGGAGCGATTTTGGATTGGATGATGAGTTGTTCGGTTCATTAGCGTCAATCGGATTCAACGAGCAGAGTTAAGAAACTCAAGTACTTTGGACGAAACACATAAAAGTGATGTCACTGTGCTCCACCACATCG
The DNA here is from genome assembly GCA_016927515.1 of candidate division CSSED10-310 bacterium. Classification (GTDB taxonomy): domain Bacteria; phylum CSSED10-310; class CSSED10-310; order CSSED10-310; family CSSED10-310; genus JAFGMN01. The sequence goes on from JAFGMN010000236.1 coordinate 14,165, forward strand.
TCTTCCCGGTCAGAGATGAATGCTCGGGTCGTTGTCCCGCCACCGGAACTCGTCTGGTTCAATCGTTCTGCGGTAGCAGCTTACTCGAAATCAACCAGGTCGGTGCTCGATCCATTCCTGACCAAAATCAGCCGGTTCTGTTAACTCCACTCATATTCCCGGTTCACGCACTCGTCGTCAATCATGACACCGCCGGTCGATAGCGGAAATTCGATCGATTCGTTGTTTCTGAATGGGGATCTGATTTCACCGCAGATTACGCAGATTGTGCCGATGGCATACGCAAAACTGAACAGGGGTGCGCCATACTCGTCACTTTCTTCGCACGACCGTTGTTGCTTTTGGGCCGGCAAGCACGACATCCAATTTTTTATCGTACACCCGGATGCACAAATCAAACCCATTGTAGGTCGCTGGAATATTGACATCCAGCTCTGTCTAAATTCCGGAATAGTCAACACCTGCCCCGCGCTGTTACAGGAATACATGTTCTGAATGTACTGGTGTTGTTAGTGTTGTTCCAGGTTAGATCAGCGCCATCGGGATCCACGGTATGGGTTCGAGTTTTACCGTCATCGGCGCAGATGGACTCCGTGACCAGTCATTCGCCAGGGTCGGAGGCAAGCATCTTCAATCCATTGCCTGTCAAAACCGTCAGATACGGTTCCGGATAGCCCGGCATCTGTCCGATCCGATTGACACCGGCAATTCCCACCGCCGCCGTTTTTTCTATGCAGATTCCCCTCCGCCAGGCCCAACCATACGCTCCGATGATCTCCGCCTCCTCCACTTCGATCAGCGTCCCCCCCGTCGATCGGACCGCCTCGATAATCCGATCACCTTGGACCGGTTCGGCAATCGCGATCCCCTCTGCAACCGTCAAAGCCGTCACATCCACCGGTACCCCACCATGCATCCGGTGCACCAGCGGAGCACATCGTGCGGCCTGCACGCCGATCAGCACCGGCATTCTCTGCACCAACCCCATCGCCACCAGTTCCCGAAACCCCGTATACACACCCAATACCAACGAGCCATTCCCAACAGGCAATATCACCGTGCCTGGAACAGCCCGTCCCATCTGCTCCCAGATCTCAAATGTTATGGTCTTGACACCATGGAAAAATAATGGATGCCGGTAATGCGACGCATAGAACGCACCGCCGGCCGCTTCCATTACCGCCAACGCCGCATTCTCCCGACGCCCCGGGATTCTCTCCACATCCGCCCCGACCATCTCCATCTGCCGCGTTTTCACCGGTGATGTACATTCCGGAACGAATATCCGGCACGGAAGACCCGCCCGGGCACAATACGCTGCCACCGCCGCTCCCGCATTACCCGATGAATCCGCCACCACAGACCGAACCCGCATGTGCCGGGATAACGTGACCAATACCGAAGCACCCCGATCTTTGAAACTACCCGTCGGCATTAAATACTCATGCTTGAAATAACACGTACCAACCGGAACCTGCTCCCACGTCAACGGTGTCCACCCCTCCCCCAATGTCACCGGCACCACCTGCGGTGATAACGGTAGCATCGCACGATATCGCCACAAACCAACCGCCGCCACGTCAACATTCCAAGCACAACGTTCACCGTCTCTTTTGATTGTCCATAAACCACCACAAACCGGACACCACGCGTTGGCCGTGTCCAACCCCTCAGCATGTCCACATTCCATGCACTCATACCCAAACTGCCAACCCATCGCGCGCCGATACCTCCAGAAATTGCATCCATCCCGTCCACCCGCCATTCAGATCACCTTCACTTTACCACGCCTTCAACCTGAACGAAAACCGGACCGGAACCTCGCGGTGCTTCAGTGATACCCGGTTTTCCAGCCGGACAAAACCAAAAGGTATACCACACAAGGAAACGGCAATCCGAACAGAGAAAAAAAGGCTCTTATGCAACCATTCAGGTCGCTTAGTCGAGGCGCAGGCTGCTTTTACATCACATGGTAATCGCCATTTACCATCGCATGGCAACAGCTGTTTACCATCGCATGGCGGCGACCATTAAAGCAGCGTTGTGAATGTATTTCAGGTGGCATGGCGGAAGGCTTTCAGGTAGAATACACCCGGTCAATCGATCGAAGGAGGTAGAAAAATGGAAGCGAAACAGATCGGAAACACCTGGATTATCCGGATCCGGCGCGGTGAAGAAATCATCGCCACATTGACCACGGCCTGCCGGGAGAACCACATTCGGCTGGGCATCATTTCGGCCATCGGTGCTGTGGGTGAAGCCACCATCGGGCTGTATGACGTGTCCCGCCAACAATATCATTCAGAAAGCTACAGCGGCGACATGGAAATCGTCTGCCTGACCGGCAATGTGACAACCATGCATGGGGAAATCTACCTGCACCTGCATGTCAGCCTGTCCGATGTTTCCCATAACCTGATCGGCGGTCACCTGAACCGGGCGGTGGTCAGCGCGACATGCGAAGTATTCATCCAAACAATCCCCGGTGAAATCGATCGGTTCACCGATGATGAAACCGGTCTGAATCTGCTGAAACTGTGAGCATTCTCCTCCGGGAAATCTCCTTGATCCGCGCGCCGGCAGCCGATGATCCCGATCCGGCAGATCCGGCCGATCATTCCAGAACGGAATCACCCACCGGTTTACCCGACAGATACCCATTCAATCTGCCGGTCTTTCAGCAGTTGAACCACCTGGAATTCAGCGCTCCCGTTACCCTCTTTACAGGTGAAAACGGTTCTGGAAAGTCAACATTGATCGAACTCGTTGCCGCCGCCACGGATGCCGTCGTTATCGGCGGCGAATCATTTCGCTCCGATAAAAGCCTGTCATGGGCTATGGAAGCACGATCCCATGTGCGATGCGCCTGGAATAAACGGACCCATCGCGGTTTTTTTCTTCGTGCGGAAGATTTTTACAATTTCGCTCGGAAAATTAAACAACAAATGGAAGAAATGGAAGCCGATGCCCGTGAGTTTGACGGAAAGTTTCACGGCACCGGCCGGATACTGGCCGTGGGTGCCATGAACGGCCAGAAAAGGGCCATGCAATCCAGATACGGCGATGATCTCCACCACCTCTCCCACGGCGAAAGCTTTCTCCGGGTATTTCAAGAACGGTTCGTCCCCGGTGGGCTGTATATCCTCGACGAACCCGAAGCGCCCCTGTCGCCCACTCGGCAGTTAACATTGCTGTCAATGATCCTGCAAATGGTCACCGCCGGCGGACAATTTATCATCGCCACCCATTCTCCCATTCTGATGGCATGCCCCCACGCAATTATCCTTTCCTTCGATGGTTCACCACCTGCTCCTATAGCCTATGAAGATACCGAACACGTATCGGTTACCCGAGCGTTCCTGAATCATCCGGAATCATTTTTGCGCCATCTGTGACCCCCGGCTAACGAATATCTTCGGAAAACGCGTCAGCCGGAAAACCCGGCCGGAAAACCTGGCCAATCCACAACCATTCAGCGAAGGATCCGTCTCTGGGCGAAGCCGGCACAACCAAGATAGCCCGGAAGAGAGACGCTCAAAGATTTGATGAGAATCTTGACGCAGCCAAATCCGGAGGAGCCATAGCCGGAAGGGCTCGCAAGGACATGGAAAGAGAACTCGGAGAAGGGGTTGTTTCAAAGGAAAACTATTTGAAGCAACCCCAAGACAAAAAGCTCTTAAAAAATAACCCCCAATCCAATGAAGAAGGATAAATCCAAGGGAAAAACAACGATCCGGCCGAGCCGTCCCGACCGGATCGCGATGCGTACGATGGAACCTCGGATTACAAAATGGAGATGAGGAAAGCCATAACGAACAAGGCCGTTGTTTCGATAATGCCCAAGACCATCAGGTCGTTGGTGAATCCCTTGCCAGTTTCGGCAAACGAGTCGCATGCACCGGCGGCGGCTCGACCCTGCATCCATGCGGAGACACCCATTGCCAGCCC
>JAFGMN010000237.1 GCA_016927515.1 candidate division CSSED10-310 bacterium
AAGTCCTGGCCGAAAACCATACCGGATGCATATTTCCCCGAACCGATCGCCTCGAAACCTTCGTGGACATAGCCGAGAATGGAGTTTTCGCCGGCGAGATAGTATCCCGTGATTCCATCGTGATCGTATCCGAACACGGCCGCCTTGGTTTCCATCACCGCTTTCAGCAGGGTATCCCGTGTTTCCCTGGATGCCAGTTTACGGGCTTTCTCGAGGACGTCCGGGGAGGCGATCGGCCATCGATCCTCTCCGACCGTGAATTCCCCGCAATTGAGATCATCGGTATCGAATCCATAGTAAAATCGGAGTTTCTGATCGATGCGTCGGCGAATCGCCGCTTGCAGACAATCGAACGCAATCCTAGCCACGTCTTTCAACCGGCCCAATGTATCGACGCCGTTTTCCGCGGCGACGGCTGCAATTCGTTTCCGGGTATCATCCACGACCTCCTGATGAACCGACGGATACCCGATCGCTCCATACACCGCCCGGATCCCCAATCGCTGCTCCAATCCGGCGGGTATCAGGGCATGCAGATTGTCGCCGTGCATCCGCTTCCGGAAAAAAACATTCCAATACTCTTCATCCGAAATGATTGCACCGGAATCAGGACTGAATTTGAGAAAATTGACAAGTGCCATTCCACGTCTCCTTATGGGTTCAGTCGTTGCATCCAGGCGGCACAATACGCCTGGTAATCCAGCCGCACATCCGGCGGAACCGGATCGGCAGGCTCGGATTTCACTGAAGCGGGATTGATGAAGTTTCCCCTGTGTCTTACGCGGAAATCCAGATGCGGGCCGGTGGACAAACCGGTGGATCCGACGTAGCCGATGATTTGACCCTGGTTGACAGCGACACCTTTTCGAATTCCGTTGGCATATCCGGATAAGTGCCCGTAACAGGTTTCATATGCATCGCCGTGCCGGATTTCAATGAATTTACCGTATCCGCCTTTCCAGCCGCAGTAGATCACGACGCCGTCACCGAGTGCACTGACGGGCGTCCCCGAAGGTGCGGCATAATCTATCCCAAGATGCGGCCGATGGATTTTCAGAATAGGATGATATCGGCTTCGCGAAAAACCGGAGCTGATGTATCGGTATCGAAGCGGTGATTTCAGAAATGATCGCCGCGTTGCCTGTCCGGATTCATCGAAGCAGTCGATCCGGCCATCCGGAAGTTCATACCGGAAACTCCAGAACGTCTGCCCATCGTTGACAAACCGGGCTGCCAGGATCGATCCGGGGATCTGTCCGCCATCGCGGATCACCTGGGTTTGATACGCTAACTGATAGGCGTCGTTCTGTCGAAGACCGGATGTGAAGTCCACTTGCCAGCCGAACATATCCGCCAGGTCCAGGATTGTCTCCGGTGGAATCCCCTGGTCCCGAGCGGAGGACCACAACGATTCGGTGATGGTGCCGGAAGCGTCGTTCATGCGTGTGAACAGCACCCGATCCGATTCCACAACCATCCAATCCCCATCGGATTTTTCCGCGACAATTTTGCTCGACAAACCATGGATGATTTCTAGTTTGACCACCGGTCCCATGGATCCGGTGCGATAAACAATCACCGAGGTACCGTCACGGATTTTTCGCAGAGACACCACTTTTTCCAGTGCCTCAGCGAGCGAATGAATTTCCGTTGCGGACATATCATGCCGTTCGAGCAATGTCGACAACGTTTCACCATGGTGAAGCGTATCGCCGATCACCCGGCGGTTTCCCGGTGTCGGAACTGCCGGCAGCATCTGCACCGGCATCGAACGGATCATGCCGGTCACCGGTTTCGCTGTTTCATTCCTGTCACGATTGACAAAACCGACGGCGATGCCGAGCATCACGCCCAGGACACTGAGGCAGAATATCCAGCGTCCTTTCCTCATGCGACGCCGCTTTCTCCAACAATCTGCCGGAACACATCCGGTAACCGATCCATGCATCGCTCCCGGTACGTGGCCGGAGCATAGACTGACAACAGGGATCGCGACGGTTGCGCGCGCCGGATGTATTCGTCAAACGGCCGGTCCATTTCAGGTAATGTTCGGATGGAACCATCCTTGTCCAGAAACAGGATGTCCAACTCCCGAAACCGACTTTCTGAGACGTCGGCGGCGGCAGCGACATGGTCAACGATGACGTATCCAGCGGGAATATCCAGTTTTGCGGCAATGAGCATTTCCAAACGGGTTGCTGTAACCCGTGGATCGATGGCCATCCGGCCAATGGCGGACAGAAATCGTTTCTGTTCCGATGATACGGCTCCGGATTCGATGTGATACACGCGCTTGAACAGGTCTTGCCGGTATTTCAACCGCCATGCGATATCCCGGACATAATCAGACCCGGATTGGGTCATCAGCGCTGACAGGAATTCATCATCGGTCATCAACCAGAAATCCGGAAATTCATGCCGTTCAACCACGCTACAACGAGCGGCGCGCAAACACATACAATCGGCGATTCGGGTTTTTTTATGGAAATAAACCGCCGAATACATCTCTACACGGGCATTCAGAAAATCCCGAACGGCCTGAAGACCTTTCGCTTGGAAATACAGCCGATCCGGTCGAACCACCATGGTCCGGATGAGCCGATCGATATCGATATGACCGAAACTGACGCCGGTCGATGTAAAATCACGGCAGAGATAGTCTAGGGTATCGGCATCGACTTCGCCGAAGATCAACTGCTGGAGGTAGTGAGCATCGGTGTATTGTTTGGCGATGAGGCGCGAGACATCCTGTGGCCTGATGCCATGATCGGCCAGGATTTCCGGTATACGTCCAGCGCCTTTCAATGGCCAGACGGTATTGCCGCAGAGGAGATCGTGGGTCATATCCATGTGATCCCGGCCGGTCACTTCGATAAACAAGGGTTCCAGGGTATGCGACCAGGGTGTATGGCAGATGTCGTGCAGCAGTCCGGCAGCGATCAGGATGTGTTGTTGGTATTCGCGTTGGGATGAAGAGAGAGGCAAGCGATCGTTGTCCTGGATGAGTTCCTGCCCCATGCGGTGGGCCAGATGGGATACGCCGAGAGCGTGGGAAAACCGCATCGAATGAGCGGACGGGTATACCTGGAAGGTCATTCCCAGTTGATGAATTGAATTCAATCGCTGAATTTCGACTGTCTGAATAAGGTCAGCCTGAAGAGCGGACAGGGGGACGGCTCCATATACGGGATCTGTGATGGTCATTTTCACGTCACTCATGAGCAGCCCCCCCTGTATCCCGGCCATAGCGCGGATCCGGTCTCCCTCCGCGATCACTCCTCTCGTCGCGGCCGGCGTGGTGACCCATCCCGATCAATCCGGGGTCGGTCATCGCGGGGTCGGTCATCGCGGGGTCGGTCATCGCGAGCGGGCGGCGGCGGCAACGGCGTGGCGGCCGCGGCATCGCGCTTCGGCGCGGCGCCGCCGAGGGCATCTCGCGGTGCGGCCACGATCCGGGCGGGCTCCGCGCCCATGCCCAACACGCCCCGGCTGCCCGGGGTCAGGATCTCGAAGTCGAGGTCGTTGAGCCCGGCTCCGAACTCCTCGCGGGCGGCGCGGAGCGCCTCCTCGACCGTCTTGCCGGTGAATTCCTTGTACGCACTCATGTCAGCGTCGTCTCCCTCGTCGGCCCTGACGGCCGCGTTCGCGATGGCGGATCGTCTTCTCCGCCGTCGTCTTCTTGTCCGCGTCGGTCAGGATGGCCGCACGCTTGGATGGCTCGGGGGGCGGTGGCATCGCCACCGGGAAGCGGGGGGTGTGGTCGGCCGCGAAGCCGGGCGTCCAGCCGAGGAACGGGAACATCGAGCCCCAGCCCACGATCAGGTACTGCTGGATGATCGAGAACACGGTCGCGACGATCCAGTAGATGAACAGGCCCGCCGGCAGGAACCCGCCGTACACCACGGAGATGAGCGGCAGGAACAGCATGGTCTGGCGCTGGATCCGGACGTTCGGGTCGTCGTTGGTGGGGTCGGCGGCCGGCAGCATCATCCGCGACTGGACGAGCTGCAGCAGGGCGGAGGCGATCGCCAGGAAGCTCAGGCCGAAGCCCGCGATCCACAGGAACGCCTGGGGCTTGGCGATATCGCCCAGGATCGGCACGACCGAGTCGATGCACGGACCGAGCGCCGCGTCCGGCACCCCCTGGGCGTTGAGGTTGGTGCACTGGACGTCGACGACCTGGACGCCGAAGACGGTCAGCATCGCCGATGGGTCCACGTTGGTCAGCCCCTGCGAGATGACCGAGTACATGATGAACAGCAGCGGCAGCTGGAGCAGGAGCGGGAAGCAGCCCGAGAGCGGGTTGATGCCGCGCTCCTTGAACAGCTCCTGCTGCGCCACCCGGGCCTTCATCGTGTCGCCCTTGTAGCGCTTCTGGACTTCTTTCAGCTCGGGCTGGATGAGCTGCATCCGGCGCTGGGAGACCAGCTGCTTGCGATAGAGCGGGATCAGGACGGCGCGGACGATCAGGGTCAGCACGACGATGGCCCACGCGATCGCGCCGGCGATCCCCAGGTTCTCGAGGAACTGGTAGACCGCGATCAGGATGATGAACATCGACTGGAAGATCGGGGTGAACAGCCAGGCGATCGTGCTCATCGGGTCCGCCCCGGGCTTGGC
>JAFGMN010000238.1 GCA_016927515.1 candidate division CSSED10-310 bacterium
ACCGGATCCGCTGATTCCCCCCGTCGCGCCGACACGCGATAAGCCGATAACGATCCGGCCGCGTCGGTCGTCGATCGAAGCCATGAATGCCGTAGGTGATCCATCCGAACCCAGAAAGGGTTCCTCGGAAACCTGGACAATCTCCAGAATATTCGGATCATACTCGATGTAAAACGGAATACTGCCCACATCCTGCGCATCGGCAATACTCACCATCGCTGCCGTGGATTCGCCGATCGCCACCGTCGCATCCGGCGGACGAATCCACACCCGTGCCGCTTGCTCCAGTGCATCCTCATCTTCTGTCCCGGAAACCCCGGATTCACCCATCGCCGTTCGCGCTCCATCCGGATTGCCATCCATCCCCTCATCAATCACGATGCGGTCCGCTTCATCCCCTACGGATTCACTACGCCGAAAAGCCCCCTCACGAGTGTCCCGGGAAGGTCCCGGAATACCCCGCCAGACCAGATGCTGCTCCGGAGAAATCAACCGGGGATCCATGATATGTGGAATCAAGCTGATGATAATGTCAGTTTGGTTCACATCATCCTGCTCCGATGCAAACAATCGACCCAATACCGGGATGTCGCCCAACAGCGGAATCCGTGTGGTCCCCGTTCGTTCTTCATCTTTCAGCAACCCGGCAATCATTTCCACTTCGCCATCACGCAACCGCAATGTGGTTTCGACTTCACGGGTTCCAATTGTCGGATGCCCATCATCGCTGGTCTGCAGAATCGAACTGACTTCCAGTTTCAAATCCAGGGACAATTCGGTTTCACTGAGGATACGGGGAGTGAGATTCATGACAATCCCAATATTCCGATAATCATACGACGACTGCTCCTCGGATGTATCACGAAATAGACTGCTGGTTTTCTTGATGGGAACCTGTTCTCCGATATGCAGCCGAGCTGTTGTACGGTTCAAAATGCGTAATCGTGGCTGAGCAAGCGTTCGGGTTTCTCCATCGCGCTTCAACAAATTCAGATAAAGAGATGGGAGCGTCATGAAGACCTGTCCCCGGTTCACCGATTGAAGCTGATTGATCGTCAGGTTACCCGGCGTGCCGGATGCCCGGATCGGTCCCCGGATCGATACGCCAACCACCGGATCATCTCCGAGATCCATTCCTAGATCCTCGATCCGATTCCGGCTGACCTCAATGATCTCCACATCAACCAACACCTCGGATTCCCGAATATCCAGCGCTGAGATCACATCGCGGATCAGTGACATCTGCTTCGCCTCCGACCGAATGACGATGGAATTCGTTCGGGTGTCAGCGAGGATCACTGCTGATCCAGCCATCGGTTCAAGCAGTTTTTTCATCCGTTCGGCATCGGCATAGCGCAATGAAAATAACCCGACATCTTCCCGCCGATACCGCTCCCGGTTCTCCCGCGTATCCTTCGCCAACATTACCGTTCCAGGCGCAATGTCAATCACTATCAATGAATGCGCTGCCGCCAGACTCTGCATCGCATCCCATACATCCGCTTCCTGAATCATCGCCGTGATCCGTTGATCAGGATTCACTGTTTCGTCAATCAACAGATTCGTACTCGCAACAGAACCAAGTGCCGTGAAAACATCTCCCAACCGTGTATCCTGGAATTCAAACGACACCGCGGGGGCCGTCGATGGCGATGAAGCCGCTGCGATGGTTTCAAGTCGCTTCAGAACGGTATGGGCCTCTTGCAAATCTGGATCCAGGTGAATCACTTCGGTGAGATACCGCCGGGCCGTCTCCATCTGCCCCGAATCTGCAAGCGATATCGCTTCCGCAAACAACACGCCGGCTTTCTGTCTCCTTTCGAGACGTTGCAGACCCTCCCGGATACCAGGAACGGCAACATCCATCAGCAATGCCTCTTCGAACCATCGCTTGGCCTGCTCCACGTCACCGGTTCGGCGTGCCGCTTCCGCCCGTTCAATCAATCGTCCAGCCTCCGCTCGACGAGCCTGCTGCAATGCCAACCGGATATCCAACCGATCCGGATCGATGCGACGCGCATCCTCAAATGCACGAACCGCATCCAAATACCGGTCCGCATTCAATGCCGCCATCCCCTCCTCATATCGCCGATTAACGGCACAGCCCACAACCAAACCGATGATGACAATGATCATCCAGAATGCTCTGAAAGACCTTTTTTTCATTGGTTCCCGCCCTTTCCCTCCGTCCACGTTCCATCCTTCAATACCAATTCCAGTCGATCACTTCGTCCGGTTTCTTCCCCGCTTGCGGTTCGGGTGATTCGGACAACATTTCCTGTCAATTCCGCAGTCTGGCGGCTGACATCGCACTGAAATCCATCCCCGTGGATAACGTGCCGATCAGCCCAGGCAACCCGGACATTTCCCCAGGCCGAGATTACGTTTCGCGTAAAATCCACCGCAGCCCGATCGGCCTGGATGATCAACTGATAAAACCGAATCGTGACATCACCGCGATACTCTGTAACGTTGTTTTCTTTCTGCACCGATGCGCTCCAGGCCGATACAGACGGTTTTCCCGAGCGATCGACACCGGAGGCTTCCACTTCGGTTCGGATCCGTTCACGGGTCAGCCCGGACATCGAGTATTTTGTCAGCAGAACCCGATAGGCAGCGATGGCTTTTTCCCGGTCGCCCATTTCGTCATGCAGCCGAGCGATGCTTTCCTGAGCGAATTCGGCTGATGGAGTGGCTGGTACCCGGATCACGACTTCCCGAAATGCTTGGACCGCCTGCAGTCTGTCTCCCAATTCCCAGTGTAGTTTTCCCAGAGCGACGTATGCGTCGGACAGGTGATCGGACGAAGGAAAACGCTGGATTACGCTGGTGTACAGATTGATTGCCTTTGCCACGTCGCGGGCCGGGTTCAGTGGATGTGCCACCAGGTTGGCCAAATCCATGGACATGTCATCGGATTCGAGCTGTCCGGATCCCGATTCGAGGGCTCGCTTCACTGCTTCGTTCGCCTCGGTATAGTAACCCAGCGCCATTTTCACCCGGGCCGCTCCCATCCACGCCCGGGTTACCTGCTCGCTGGTTGGAAATCGTGACGGAATGGTCTCATACAGCATCAGAGCCTCCGGCAACCGCGTTCGATCCTCCATTTCCTTGATTCGCGCCAATGCAATGTACGCATTATCCGTCCAGTCACTGGACGGATAATCCCCAACAACCTGCCAAAGCGCTCTCAGGGCCATGTCGCGATTCCCCATCTGAAGATAGGACATGGCGGTCAAGTACATGGCTTGAGGACGATGTTCAAGAAAGAGCGGATCCGTCAATATCCTGGAATACACGCGAACCGCATCGGTGTAACATCCCTCCAGGAACAAGTGGTTTGCCTCGTTGATCGAATGCCCCCATGCCACGGCCGTCATGAAAACACCGGCCGTACAGCCTATCATTACGCACCGCATCGATTTCATCTCCGCTCCGTCTCCTTCCCATTCATCCCATTCTCCGATGAATGACTGGAATCCAATTCAAAATCAAGCGTATGAGTTATCCGGCCGGGTTGTTCGCCGTCCCGGATGGTTTCGTCGGGTGAAACCGGAGGCCGCAAGTGTTCCAGGCTGAACGGGTCCGGATTGCTTGGCGGGTAATCGCCCATCCACGTATAACCGGGGCCCGAACGGGGGCTGATGTGCTGTTGATCAATGTGAGACGGGAAGGGAATGATCAGCAATCCCACGGCTACCAGGGCTGCGGCAACCGCTGCAATCGTCAGCCATTTGAT
>JAFGMN010000239.1 GCA_016927515.1 candidate division CSSED10-310 bacterium
GGCGGGTTCAGAACCGGCGGCGGATTCTAAGTGGTTGAGCTGTGGAACTCATTCAACTGATCAGCCTGACCGTTCTGGCCGGAATCGTATCCCAGGTTTTGGCGTACAAGTTCCGACTGCCCGCCATCGTGCCGCTGATCGTGATCGGCGTGCTGCTCGGGCAGTTCGATATCATCGAGCCGCACCGCCTGGGTGACGGGCTGCACACGATCGTTCAGCTGGGCGTTGCGATCATTCTGTTTGAAGGCGGGATGAGTCTTAAAATCAAGCAGTTCCGGGAAGCGCCGCTGATCATCCGCAATCTGGTATCCCTGGGTGTCCTGGTCACATGGCTCCTGTCCGCCCTGGCCGCCTACTATTTCGTTCCGGTGCTTCACAACGCCAGCGGACTCAAAATCGCGCTTCTGTTCGGCGCGCTGATCACCGTTTCCGGTCCCACGGTCATTCTGCCGCTGCTGAAGATCGTGAAACCGGTCAAAAAAATCGCCACGGTGCTCAAATGGGAGGGGATTCTTGTCGATCCGATCGGAGCGCTGCTGGCGGTCGTGCTGCTGACCTTTATCAATTCCAGCGCCTCCGCATACGATTCAATCATCAAGGCGTTTCTGGTCAGCCTGTCGATCGGCGTGGTGTTCGGCGGTATCGCCGCATTCGTTTTGTACCGGTTGCTTAAGATCGCCGATCTCATTCCGGATGAGATGCGGAACCTGATGGTACTGACGATGGTGCTGGTTGTCTATTCGGCATCCAACTGGGTTCAGCACGAGACGGGTATTCTGGCGGTAACGGTCGCCGGCTTCGTGCTCGGAATACTGAAACCCAGCGGGTTGAATGAAATCGAATCGTTCAAGGGTCAACTGACCACGCTGATGGTCTCCATTCTGTTCATTCTGCTGGCCGCCCGGCTGGATCTTGCCGCGATATGGAACCTTCGGATACCGGGCTTGCTGGTTCTGCTGGCCGTATTGTTCGTCATTCGGCCGCTGAATGTATTTTTATGCGGCTTCACATCGAAGCTGACCTTAAAGGAGAAACTGTTCATCTCATGGATTGCGCCGCGCGGGATCGTTGCCGCGGCGGTAGCGTCGCTGTTCGCTGAAACGCTGCGGAGCGCACCCGAATTCGCGCAGCAGGCCGGGTATATTGAATCGTTCACGTTCCTGATCATCGGAGGCACCGTGTTCTTTCAGGGCGCAACAGCCCGGTATGTCGGCAAATTCCTGAACGTCATCGAACCCGATCCGAACGGAGTGGTGATCATCGGCGCGAACCAGGCAGCCCGGCATATCGCCAAAGCGCTTCAGAAACTCGATTTCGACGTGATGCTGCTCGACTCGAACAACTCCCTCGTCGCAAAAGCGAAAAAAGACGGCATTGATGCCGAAACCGTCAACGCGATCTCGCAGGACACGATCGATACGCTCGATCTGGCAGGATTCGGCAAACTGCTGGCGATGACACCGGGCGAGAAGGTGAATGTTCTGGCCTGTCAGATGTGGGCGCATGAATTCGGCAGGAGCAACGTATACCGGGCGGGCGTTCCCGACGAGGAATACCAGCCTTCCGAATCGACAAAACTCTCCGGCGAAGGGAAAATTGTTTTTCCGGAAACCGTCACGCAGGACTGGATGCAGCACCACCTGGGAAATTCATGGGAAACGGATATTCAGGAACTGACATCAAAAGAGGATATCGAGCAGTTGCATAAAAATATCGATGAACAGACACAGTATCCGCTGGTTCGAGTGCATAACGGAAAGCTGGCGTTCTATACGCCGGAGATGGAATTTCTGGAAGGGAGCCGGATACTGCTTTTGAAGAAAATCGACAAGAACAGCTCCGGCAAACGGCAGAAACAGGAATCGTAGTTCAGCGAAACGTCAATCGATACGTATCTTCCGCCGCAGTATACCCAGAACCATGAAACACGTCATGCCAGCTAACAGGATCGTCAAACCTGCAGCACCCGCTGCAGGAATCGGTTGTGGAGTAGGTGTCGGTCCGGTTGGAGTGGCTGTGGGCGTCGGGATCTCACCGAGTTCGCCGCAGAATCGAAATTCGTCCACGAATCCGCAGACGGCCGTATCCGCATATCCCCGGATAGTAACACGGGCGATGATCATCTCGGCGGGTGCCAGCTGATCACCGGTTGTCAGATATTCCCAGTCGCCCGATCCCGCATTGAACGTGATCCCGGTAGAACTTTGGGTGCCATATCCCGCACTGAACCATGTGATGCTGATACCCAGGGCATTTGGTTCATACCCATACGCCCATCCTTCGAGCCGGTAGATCTCGCCGGGTATCACGGGAATATCCTGGATAATGCCGGCGTCTTCGGATGAATTCGTCACGATCCTCAGGCTGTATGGTGCATCATGTACGGGATAAGCTGCGCTGTTGACGGTAGCGCCCGTTTCGATGGTCCAGTCATCCGGTAGTCCGCCGGTCAACAGATCGAAGCTGCCGTTCGTCAGGATGTCGTTGCACGGCATGGGAGTTGGAATAACCGTCGGCGTTTCGGTTGGAATTGCAGTCGGTGTGTGTGAAGGTGTTTCTGACGGCACCGATGTCGGTATCTCAGTTGGCGTTTCGGTCGGGCTCGATGCCGGTGTGCTGCTGGGTAATACTGTCGGTGTGCTTGTCGGCATATTTGTCGGCGTCTCAGTGGGGGTACTCGTGGGCATGTCTGTCGGCGTTTCGGTGGGTGTTTCAGTGGGTGCAGCCGTCGGACCTGACCTTACAGGGCGGAAACCATACCGGTAAATGATGGTATCCGGGCTGCCGGGATAACGTATCGCCGATCGCGCATACCCCGCGGCATGACTCCAGCATCCCCCGCGTGTCATACGATTAGTGCCGGTCTCGGGTCCAATCGGGTCGGTTACCGGTTCTTCTGGATATGGACCGTCCCAGTCCCAGCACCATTCATAGACATTGCCGTGCATGTCGAACAGTTCCCAGTCATTCGGCGCCAGATTTGCCGCGCCATGGGTCGATGATGCGGAATTGACATCATACCACGCCAGCGGATCGAGATTGGTATCTTGACCGTTGCAGACCAGGTTGGGCTGACCGTTGTTATAGGCGGTCGTCGTTCCTGCCCGGCATGCGTATTCCCATTCCGATTCTGTGGGCAGCCGGTATCCGTCGGCGGTCTGGTCCCAGTATACCGTGCCGCTTGTCACCGGTGGCGTGCCGTCAAATACGGTAGTAAAGGTTGCATCGGAATAGTATACCGGTTCTAATCCCTGGATCTGCGACATCCGGTTGCAGTAGATGCAGGCATCGAACCATGTGATTCGCTCCACCGGATGCCTGGGGCTGGTGAAATGCGAGGGATTGATTCCGAAAATAGTGACCCAGTCAACTTGTCTGGCTTCGGTTTTCTGCATGTAGTAACTGCGTGTCAACGTCACATCATGCTGGGTTTCCGTAGCTCCGGAGAGTTCCCGGCAGGGTTCATCGGAGGGTGAACCCATGGTGAAACTTCCTGGAGGAATAAGAGCGTACGAAGGTGGCGAAGGGTACAGACAATCCGGGTAATGCAGGACCGTGCCTCCTGCTCCACAGATAAAAATATCAGATTCTGATGATCCCCAAATGGATAATAAACCGTTGTTTGTAAAACGGGTAACTAACGACCATGTGCTGCCATCAAAGTGAATTATTGTGCCATAATCTCCAACGACATATATGTCGTTATTATCTGCACACCATATCTGATACAAATAGCGAGTTGTACCGCTGGACATTGACGACCATGTACTACCATCATAATGCAATATCGTTCCATTCGATCCGACTGCAAATATGTTGTCACCAGATGTACCGCTTATTCCAATGAGATGGTTTGTCGTACCGCTTGACATTGCAGACCAGGAAACACCATCGTAATGCAGGATCGTACCATTGGCACCGACTGCAAACACATTACTTCCAGAAGTACCCCATATATCTTGAAGGTGATTCGATGTTCCGCTTGCCATGGACGACCAAGTGCTACCGTTATATCTAAGTATGGTACCACCTTCGCCTACAGTAAATACATTGCTCCCTGAAGAACCCCATACTTTATAGAGTTCACTTGTTGAACCGCTTGTCATTACTGACCAAGAATAGCCGTCATAATGTTTAATCATGCCCCAGTCTCCAACGCCAAAAACATCCATTCCCGAACTGCCCCAAACGCCGCGAAACCAGAATGCTGTACCACTTGTCATCGCTGACCAGTATCCGCCGTCATAGTGAATTATCCATCCACCTTCACCCACGGCGAATACATCACTGGGTGAACTGCCCCAGATATCATAGAGTATTCCTGCCGGGACATTAATCCATGATGTCCAATTGCTGCCATCATATCGACGGATATCACCATAATCGCCCGCAGCAAATACGTTACTGCCTGTTGTTCCACAAACACAGTAAAAATATCTTGAGGTCGGCACGGGCATATCAGACCATGTACTTCCATCATAATGCTTGATCTCACCTAACTGACCAACTGTGAAGACATCGCTTCCTGAACTACCCCACACGCCATTAAGATTCATGGTTGTTCCGCTACCCATTATTGACCAGGATACACCATCGTAATGAATGATCGTGCCATTGTCCCCGACGGCAAACACATCATTCGAAGAACTACCCCATATTCCCCTAAGACTATTTGTTGTTCCGCTGATCATTGTTGACCAGGAAACTCCGTCATAATGGTAGATCGTGCCATTCTCACCGACGGCAAACACATCATTCGAAGAACTACCCCATATTCCCCTAAGACTATTTGTTGTTCCGCTGATCATTGTTGACCAGGAAACACCATCATAATGCAAAATCCTGTAGCCTCCCGCCACAAAAATATCATTATCAGAATTTCCCCATACAGCATAAAGATTACTGGTGGTCCCGCTTGTCATCTGTGACAATGACATTCCATCATAATGCAGAATAGTACCCCGATATCCAACGATATAAACATTGTTAGGTGAAGTTCCCCATACACCATTGAGTGTTTCAGATGTCCCACTTGTCAGTCCAAACCAAGCATACCCATTATGGTACAGAACTACACCATAATCTCCAACCATAAAAATTTTGTCTGCTGAGCACCAAATGCCGCGCAAATGATTCCCTTGCGGCAGTGGATTGGTCCAGAACCATGGCCCCTCCGGATCCGTGCAATATTGCGCTCCGGAAGGGCTCGAAACAAACGACAGGGCTATCGCGATCATAGCCGGTATCATCAATTTATATGTGGTTTTCATAATCATGCTATCCTTTTTGAAATCCAACGATGTCATTAAAAGCAAAATGCGCACTGAAAACGCCTGTGATATTGAATTTAATAAAAAATGGTATTGGGACAGGATTAATCAATTAATTGTCCTGACCAGGCGGAAGCCCAAATCGAAGAACCAGAAACCGGGAAGGTTGCCTAACCGCTGAGCTGACCGGCAGTTCTGCGCCCAGTAGTACCAGCAGCCACCTCGAAACACGCAACCCGAGCCTGAATCTGGACCCTCATAGTCTGTTTCCGGACCCGCTGGATACGTTCCATACTGGTCCCAGCACCATTCCCATACATTCCCGTGCACATCCTTCAGATTCCACGGATTCGAAAACTTGTTTCCCACAGGTGCTGTAGCTCCTGGATTGTTCGCACAATACACGCAATACTGCTCAAGCACCGGATGTGTCCCAGATCCGCAGGAAGTACAATTTCCACTCGTATAATTCATCTCATTGCACGAGAATGGCCCGGTTGTACCCGCACGGCAGAAATACTCCCATTCCCCTTCCGTGGCTAAACGGTATCCGTCCGCATCAAAATCACAGAAAAACGGTCCCACCGTGTAATTGCTTACTGTAATTTCTGTTCCAGGTGTGAATCCCTCGTCTGTGTAATAA
>JAFGMN010000240.1 GCA_016927515.1 candidate division CSSED10-310 bacterium
GCGAACCGGCTCCGATGGATTCCGACGCCTTTTTCGATCACTGCCGGGGATTCATCTCCGATGCCTTGCTGGAACAATTGCAGGGTCTGGATCCGGTTCCGGGAGACGGCCCGGTCTGCTGTTCCGTACATTCCGCCTGGAACCAACACGAAACCGATTTACGGAATTGGACGGTGCGTATCCGAAGCCAGCGGTTGCGCCGCGACGGCGAACGGTTTATCCGGCCGGAAGGCGACCTGTCCGCAGCAATGGAATTGCATGTCACGGAAGCTTTGGATCAGAAATCGCCGGTTGAGACAGAACGGCGGCTGGATGAAATGCGATGGTTTTTCCTGGATCATCTGTCGGTCGGACACGATTTCGATTTCGAAGCGCTGGTGATTTATTGTTTGAAACTGGCGATTCTGGATAAATGGGCCCATGACAATCGGGACACCGGGCGGGAACGTTTATACGGAGCCGTCGATGCGCTGGGGCAGCCGATGCACCCTGGATCGCAAGAGGAATCGAAGCCGGAGAATCAACAATGAACGTAAAAATGGGGAAAGTGGTTGGTGTCAGTGGCAACATGGTCACCGTTGAATTCGGTGATCATGTCACGCAGAACGAAGTGGCCTTCATCCATCTGGGTGACATGCGGCTCAAATCAGAGGTCATCCGTGTCCGGGGTCATCAAGCAGATATGCAGGTATTTGAAGACACCAAGGGTATCCGGGTCGGGAATGACGTGGAATTCACCAATGAACTCCTGGCGGTGGAACTCGGTCCGGGCCTTTTAACGTCCGTTTATGACGGACTGCAGAATCCGCTGAATGAACTGGCGGCGAAGTCCGGTTTTTTTCTGCAGCGTGGACTCTACCTGGATGCGCTGGATCGGTTGAAGACCTGGGCATATACGCCGGTGGCGAAGTCCGGCGATGTTCTCGCAGCATCGGAGACGCTGGGAACGGTTCCGGAGGGGATTTTTACGCATCGGATCATGCTACCCTTTTCGTTCCCCGGCAGTTGGACGGTGACCTGGACGATCGATCCGGGTGACTATACGGTGGACACGGTGATTGCTCGTGTATCCAACGGCCGACATGAACGGGATGTGACCATGGTCCAGAAATGGCCGGTGAAAATTCCCATCCAGGCGTATGCCGAACGGTTGCTCCCCGTGGAAACCATGGTCACACAGCAGCGGATCATCGACACGTTCTTTCCAGTTGCCCGGGGAGGAACATTCTGTATTCCCGGTCCGTTCGGTGCCGGAAAAACCGTTCTTCAGCACGCGTTGAGCCAGCATTCGGAAGCCGATGTCGTCGTCGTCGCCGCGTGCGGTGAACGCGCCGGCGAAGTCGTTGAAATTCTCCGCGAATTCCCGCATCTCGAAGATCCCCGGACCGGGGGTACCTTGTCTGACCGAACAATTATCATCTGCAACACCAGCTCCATGCCGGTCGCTGCGCGCGAAGCCTCTGTCTATACGGCGGTGACGCTGGCGGAGTATTATCGGCAGATGGGGCTGAGCGTCCTGCTGCTGGCCGATTCCACGAGCCGATGGGCCCAGGCTGCCCGCGAAATGTCCGGACGCCTCGAGGAAATACCTGGTGAGGAGGCATTCCCGGCCTATCTCGAATCATTGATCGCGCAGTTTTATGAACGGGCCGGACTGGTCCGGCTGAAGGATGGTGGTATGGGCAGCATTACCATCGGTGGAACGGTAAGCCCGGCCGGTGGCAATTTCGAGGAACCGGTCACCCAGGCAACGCTCAAGGTTGTCGGCTGTTTCCAAGGACTCAGCCGTGAACGCTCGGATGCCCGTCGCTATCCGGCGATTCACCCTCTGGATAGTTGGAGCAAGTATGCTTCTTTTATCGACGAAACGCAGATCGGTATCGGGCGCAGCATTTTGCGGGACGGTCACGAAGTCAACCAGATGATGAAAGTGGTCGGCGAGGAAGGTGTGACGTTACAGGATTTCGAAATCTACATGAAATCCGAGTTCCTGGACTCGGTCTATCTCCAGCAAAACACATTCGATAAAGTCGACTGGGCCACATCCCGCGACCGGCAGATTCATGTTTTCGACCGTGTCCATGATGTCCTCGTCACCCGGTTCACGCTGGAATCCCAGGAGGACGCCCGGAAATTTTTTAATACTCTACGCCAGTTGTTCATCGATTGGAATTATCTGGCGGATGATTCCGATGGGTTCAAAGCGAAGGAACAGGAAATCGTCAACACGATTCAGGAGCGAAAACTGGAGTCATGAGAAAGGTATATCACCGGATCAAAGAAATCGCCGGAAACGTCATTACGCTGGAAGCGGAAGATGTCGTCAACGGGGAATTGGCCGAAGTCACCAGTGCTCGAGGCATGTCTCTGGCACAGGTCATCCGCATCGTCGGGAACCGCGTATCGCTGCAGGTGTTCGCCGGAAGCCGCGGCGTCAGCACCCATGACGAGGTTCGGTTCCTGGGCCGCCAGATGCAGGTCTCCACGTCAGCCAACCTGCTGGGACGTGTTTTCAACGGCAGCGGATACCCACGCGATAACGGTCCCGCTATCCGGGACGATCTCGTCGAGGTCGGCGGACCATCGGTGAA
>JAFGMN010000241.1 GCA_016927515.1 candidate division CSSED10-310 bacterium
CAGATCTTCGGGGATGGCGGCGCAATTCACCTGAATGAACGGGTCGTCATGCCGATTCGATACCCGATGAATCGCCCGAGCAACCAACTCCTTTCCGGTTCCACTCTCACCGCGGATGAGAACAGGCAGCGGAGAGGGTGCTACACGTTGGATCAATTGCCGGATGCTGATAATCGACGGTGAATCGCCGATCATTTCCCATTCGACCGGTGGATCGACAGTCTGAATCCGGTTTGCCAGGGAGTTGGCGGTAAGAGCGTTGCGGATTGTCAGGAGAATCCGGTCCTTTTTCGGAGGTTTTTCGAGAAAATCATATGCTCCGAGCCGGGTCGCTTTCACCGCCGTGTCGACTGAACCGTGTCCGGAAAGGATGATAACAGGCAATCCCGGATAATCCTGATGCAGGTTTTCAAGAACTTCCAAACCGTCCATTCCGGGCATTTTTATATCGAGTAGAACGAGGTCCGGCCGATGTTTTCGTGCACTGGCGAGAGCCGTGGGACCATCCTGCGCTTCCGAAACACTGTATCCGGAATACTCCAGTATCATCCGCATGCTGCGTCGAATACCGCCTTCATCATCTACAACCAGTATCGTCCTCTGCATCGTGCAGACCTCCTGATCATTCATACCTTTACACGGAATCCCGTTCAGTTTCATCCATTTTTTCGACACGGGGAAGCGTTAAAGTGAAGCGGGTTCCTTCACCCAGCCTGCTCGATACCTGGATGTCTCCATCATGCGCATCCATCACCGCTTTCGTAATCACCAGACCCAATCCCGTTCCTTCTTTCCGAGTACTGAAATACGGCTCAAACAGATGCATTAACGTTGTTTCATCCATCCCGACTCCCGTATCCTCGATCACAATGACCCCCTCACTCCGACTCTCATCAGATACCACTCGAATCAACAACTGACCTCCATCCGGCATCGCTTGCACGGCATTCTGACACATGTTGATCAGCACTCGCTTCATCTGATCCCGGTCGAACCGACAAAAGACCGGCTGGTCATCCATTTGAACTTCCAAGCGGATCGAATCAGGCGGAGCCAGATACATCAGCGCCACCTCCCGCACAACATCCCGAATATCCGCGATGAGAAACTCCGGCTTCGGAAAACGGGCGAAACGGGAAAACTCCGATGCAATGCGTTCCAGACTCTGCACTTCATCCTGAATCATGGTCAAACATTGACTGAAAATAGAATCGAAATTTTCAGCGCCGTCCTCCCACGCTTGCCGCAAATGCTCGATACTTAGCTGAATAGGGGTCAAAGGATTCTTCACTTCATGAGCAATCCGCCGTGCCAGATCGGTATAAGCCTGAAGCTTGGAGGAGTGAACAGTACCTGTAATATCCTCGATGACGATCAACATACCTTTCCGCCCATCGGAAGCCGCGAGTTCGACCAGCACGACCGACAGGTGGATCGTGCGACCCTGATGCAGAAAACGCGTCAGCAGACGGTCTTCACCTACTCCGGAACGGAACGATTCGACACGCTCTCGAACATCCGGTAAACCCAGCGTGTCGAACAGCTCCGTGATCATCACCCGGTTGCAGTCAGGAACGGGGCATGTAAACAGAGCTTCAAACGCCCGATTAATCGACAGGATGCGCCCTGCGTCATCCGCTGCGATGATTACCGAAGACATCCGAGCCAGCAGCGTACTGATGAACTCGTGCCTCTCTTCAAGCTCCCGTCGCTGGTGATCCAGATCGTGAGCCATTGCATTAAACGTCCGGGTCAGAATCCGCGTTTCACCCATTCCGCTCTCCGGTATAATAGTAGAAAGATTTCCACGTGCTATTTCCCGGGCTCCCCACGTCAAGGCCTGGATGGGGCGAGCGAGCCGATGACCGAATATCGTTGAAACACAGATCCCAATGATTAAGAGCAGAACTGTCGCGATCAGCAGCCAGTCTTTGGGTTGATCAGGAATCGTTCCGGCGGCCTGTGTTCGGGGAACGAGCCGGAGGGCTGCCACGGTATCCCCGTTTTCATCATCGAGTCCGCCATAGATGGCATAGTGGTTTAGCACGAGATCGTGAAGCACGAGATCGTGGCTTTGATCCAGGACAAGAGTTCGGAACGCTGTGCCGTCGATCTGATCGTTTATAGCACCGATGTTGAATAGCTCCGGCCGATTGGAGGCGGCGATGGATCCTTGTGCATAAATATCCAGTGCCATTGAATCGGGTTCGGCGATTTGTTGAACCAGTTCACCGGTGATGGGGATTTCGCAGATGAATGTGCCCCGGCCTTCTGCTGGTAGTTCCGACCGATCGGACAGGGGATACGGCAGGACGGCCTGTGCGGAGAGTAATCCGGGTTCGATTGAGTGGAAGTGAATCATATCGGTGCCCTGATCCCTGAAATGCCGATCTTGGAAAACGCGGGAGATGGATGCGAGTGGGAGTGAATGGGCCAGTGGTTCGGTACTGACGTGGGTGATACGGCCGTGACCATCCAGGATGACCCACGGAATATCAGTTGGCAGGGTCCGAGTACCGGGAATGCTGGAGATGGTGCTGGAGGCTGAAAGCGTAGATGTGCCGGACACCGATTGGGTGGAAGACTCGGTGGATGCGTTAACGTAGGATTCGACAGCGGCCTGATGGCGCATGGCTTGTGAACTCAGTTGCTGATGGAGATCGCCGATGCGTGTTCCGAGTGTATGCTGCATGGTTGCCTTTTGTTGATTGATCAGCGTTTCATCGATGATCCGGTGCAGCATGACGGCGAGAATCACCGGAAGCAGAATGACCGGCAGAAGAAATGCGCCAAGAAGCTGTCGTGTGAATGAACCATATGTGTCCGCTTTTTTTCTCGTAGCCAGACGCCTGATTTCACGATAGAGAGTGCCGGGAAGCAGCACAAGAATCGCCAGAACGATCATCCGGGCAATACCAGCCAAGTGGGCTGACAGTGGGTGAACGGGTAGAATACCGATGACGATTTCTGGGCGCAGGAGATCTCGGATGGGAGGTTTGACGACCAGAACGTCGTGTTTACCTGTATTGGCGGAGTACCAGTGGATAACGCCGGGTGGAATGGCAAACCAATCGGGATCGGGGTGTATGGGAGCGTTTTCTGGCCAATCGGGTGATGGTCCGGCGAAACTGCTGAACAGATGCATTGGGTGACCCCATTGGCCGGGTTGCGGTCGCAGTGATTCGGGACCTGTTGGAACTTGGAGGATGACATAGCCGATGGGGGCATCCGGTCCCATGACCGGACCGACCGCGGTTTTGGGATACCAGTGGGTATCTGATTGAGATAGTCTTGGCAGGAATAGCGGTTTTGTTTGGGATGCCGTTGCATGAAGAATGCGATCGGGTGGCAGGGAGAGCATTCGGAAACCCGGCGAAAAGCGGTCCACGGGGATACCTTCGGCATTACGGATTTCGATGCCGAAGTCAAGATCGAGAACCTTTAAATCACAATTCGCCCATGCTTGGAACGCTGAAAACCGGGATCCCGGGTCCTGAGTTGCCAGCGACGATCGGATATCTTCCGATTCAATCAATGCTTCCAGATTTGATTGAATGGCAAGCGGTAACAGGGTCTCACGTTCATGGATCCATCCAGCGATACGATCCGTTGCATTCCGACGGGTCGTATCCATTGACTCATCTATCAGAAGCGGGGTCATGATCAGGATAGCCGCAGCCAGGCAAATCCAACCAGGAATACGATGCAATCGGGTCTCGGTTGGCGAACGAACAGATTGAATGAAGTGGCTGAGGGACCATATAACCAACCGGACGGATCCCGCTGTAAAAAGCAGGCAGGATAACGGAAGAATGATGGAAAACCAGCCGAACTCGCCCGCGAAATCGGGCCACCATGCGGAACTCGTGTTACGGACAGCCGACCGGACGATGTGATTGACAAGACATCCACCACCGGGGATAAACAGCAAGGACATCAGGCCAAAAAGGAGTTTATTGGATCGAAGAGGGGCGACGCGATGAGTGCAGGCGGATATGAGCCAGAAAAAAACAGACCAGAGAAACAAACTGGATGCGGTGCGGGTCAGAAGGGTTTCGCCGGCATAGAACTGCGGATTTCGTGCGAGTGTCCAGCAGCAGGGTGAATGGGATGTTTCCATTTGTGAGCCATGCGTATCCATTCGCTGGCTTGAGGCAATCAGAACGTTTTCAAACAGCGGATTTCGAACGCCGTTTTCCAGATACGGGGGATCGGGTAAAACAGGATCCAGTGGTTGAGTGAATGCGGTTTCTTGTATTTGGTGTCGAAGAACGTCACTCAGGGTCATTCCCGCTTGTTGCGTCAGATGGGAATTCACGGCGATATCGCAGAAGATACAGTAGACCCGATTATTCTGAGCGGTCATGCTGACGAGTCCACATCGGGCTGGTTGATCTTGAATGAATACTGATTCTTCGGTCGAATTTGCGCGTGCCTGATCCAGCCATTCGGTTGGTGGAGCTGTGAATGATCCATCCCAAACAAGCCAACCGGAGGACGGGTCATAAACGGCGATGGCGGTGCAGTATGG
>JAFGMN010000242.1 GCA_016927515.1 candidate division CSSED10-310 bacterium
CGATGACCGTCAGGGTTTTCAGTCCCAGAAAATCGAACTTAATAAGTCCGGCTTTTTCTACATCGTTTTTGGCATACTGAGTGACCATATGCCCATCTTCGCACTTGACCGGGACCGTATCCCACAATGGGCCGTTGGCAATGACAATCCCCGCTGCATGGACACCGCTGTGCCGGTTCAACCCTTCCAACCGCTCCGCTATACGGAAAAGATCCTGATATTCCGCGTTTTTTTCCACCATCGATTTTAATCGGGGTTCCTGTTCCAATGCCTTCGGCAACGTCATTTTGAGGTCGTCTGGAATCAGTTTTGCAATCGTATTCACTTCCTGCAAAGGCAGATCCAATGCGCGGCCCACATCGCGGATCACGAGTTTCGATTTCAGCGTGCTGAAGGTTGTAATCTGGCCGACACTGGATTCTCCGTATTTATTGGTGACGTACCCGATGACTTCATCACGGCGGTCTTTGCAGAAATCGATATCGAAATCAGGCATGCTGACCCGTGCCGGGTTAAGAAACCGCTCGAAGAGCAAATCGTGGGGAATCGGATCGATGTCCGTAATTTGCAGTGCGTAAGCAACCAGGGAACCCGCACCGGATCCCCGACCAGGACCGACCGGGATATTCTGCGAATGAGCGTAGCGGATAAAATCCCAAACAATCAGAAAATATCCCGCAAAATCCATCTCCCGGATCATCGTTAACTCATCCTTCAGACGCAGACGGTAAGCGTCCCGGTCCACGTCGTACGGCAAATCGTCCAGACGGGTTTCCAGTCCTTCGGCTGACAGAGTGTCAAGGTGATGCCCTAGATCCATGCCGTCTGGCGGATCGAACTGCGGCAACTGATGCTGATCCAACTCCAGCTTCAGATCACACATTTCCGCAATCCGGGCGGTGTTCCGTATCGCTTCTGGCCGATCCGCGAACAAGTGCTCCATTTCTTCCCCAGAACGAAAATAATACGACTGACTTTCATAGCGGAAGCGGTCCGGGTCGTGAACAGTCCGCCCGTCTCGGATGCAGAGAAGAATATCATGTGCCCGGTAATCGGATTCATCCAGGTAATGGCAGTCATTGGTCGCGACGATGGGAATATCGAGTTCGCGGGACATCTGCAGCAGTTCCCGATTGACGGTGTGCTGGTCCTGCATTCCATTTTCTTGCAACTCCAGAAAGAAATGACCGTTACCGAATATGTCCTTGTATCTCCCGGCAATGCGCCGGGCATCGTCCGTCCGTCCGGCAGCGATCGCTCGGGCGATTTCACCGCCCAGGCAGGCCGACAATCCAATCAAGCCGTCGGAATGGGCGGCCAGAAGTTCCAAATCGATCCGGGGATGGTAATAAAAACCTTCCGTGTTTGCGAAACTGATCAGTCGCACCAGATTGTGATACCCCGTCAGGTTTCGAACCAGCAGCACCAGATGATAATCCAGCCGCTCGGTTCGGTCTTTGCGGCTTTTCGGAGTAATATACGCTTCGCAGCCGATGATCGGCTTGATCCCGGCTTCCCGCATGCTTTCATAGAAATCGATGACGCCGAACATGTTTCCATGATCGGTAATTGCAACGGCAGGCATTGCATATTGAACGGCTCGTTCAACCAGATCCGGAATACGGATAGCGCCGTCCAACAGCGAATAGGCCGTATGGAGATGCAAATGCACAAAATCAGAAGCCATGACACTCTCCCGTCACGATGACCATTTGATGCCGACTATTCCCATTCAATAGTTGCCGGCGGTTTGGATGAAATGTCGTAGACCACCCGGTTGATACCCCGGACTTCGTTGATGATACGCGAGGACATGATTGCCAATAGATCATACGGCAAACGAGCCCAGTCCGCCGTCATGGCATCCGTGGAGGTGACGGCGCGAATAGCACAGACATCTTCATACGTGCGTTCATCACCCATCACACCGACAGTTTTTACCGGCAGTAAGACCGCAAATGCCTGCCATAGTTGCTGCATTAAGCCTGCCGCGGCGATCTCCTCACGGACAATAGCATCGGCTTTCTGAAGAACCGCCACACGGGCTGACGTGACCTCACCGAGAATCCGCACGGCAAGCCCCGGTCCCGGAAACGGCTGTCTTAAAAGAATGCTGTCAGGAAGCCCCAACGCAGCTCCGACGCGACGGACTTCATCCTTGAACAGCTCCCGCAGCGGTTCCACCAAGCCCAGCTTCATCTTTTCAGGCAAACCGCCGACGTTGTGATGACTTTTTATGGTGACCGAAGGCCCCCGGACCGAGACACTTTCAATAACATCAGGATACAGTGTTCCTTGAGCCAGAAAATCGATAGAGCCCCAACGGGCCGCTTCCTGCTCAAATATATCGATGAACGCGTGACCGATGATTTTCCGCTTGGATTCCGGATCCGTGACACCGGCTAACCGGGATAAAAATGTGGAGGATGCATCCACCGAGACAAAACGTTGGCCGAGTGTTTGACCGAAGAACGCGTTGACCGCATCCCGTTCGCCGGCGCGAAGCACGCCGTTGTCGATAAACATCGCTACCAGTTGATTGCCAATGGCCCGGTCCAGCAACATGGCGACAACAGCACTGTCCACACCACCCGATAACCCGCAAAGCACCTTTCCATGACCGACTTTCCGACGAATGTCGGTCACGGCTTCGTCGATAAATCGGCCTGGAGTCCATTCCGGAGCACAACCGCACATCGCCCAGGCAAAGTTTTTCAACATCGTTTGTCCATGGGTCGTGTGAACCACTTCGGGATGAAATTGAACACCCACAAGATTCCGATTCCGATCTGCAATCGCGGCGAATGGTATCCGCGTCGTTCGTGCAATGGCCTGAAAGCCATGTGGCAATGCAACGATATGATCGCCATGACTCATCCAAACCTGCCCGGGAACGCCGGATGGAATATCTGCCAATACCCCGTGTCTCTCTACGATATCCAGCATTGCCGGACCATATTCCC